>NZ_JASDCB010000036.1:0-40049 GCF_030408135.1 Pseudoalteromonas sp. APC 3691
AGAAGATAATGATTTATCAGAGTAAGGGGAGGGACCCGCTTGCGGGAGGGAACCTTTTACTCTGATATCATCACTTTATTTTAATTTATCACTTACTATTATATTCACTACTAACAACCCATAAATTACGTTATGTTAAATTGCATGGGTTTTAATAAAGCGAGCGTGATTATACAAACCAGCTCGCTTTTAGGAGAGTAATTTGGAGGTTAATTAAGCTCTGAATCAACCCAAAACTTGGTACCTTTTAATACAGCTTGTAGTGCAAGGCCATTTTCGGTTACAGAATATACAGTAACTTGATCTGCAATTGCTTCGGCAACCAGTGCACCACCTTTATCTTCATATTTTGCTGCTGCATCAGCGTTTCCGCCAAATGCCCAACCATGTTCAATAAATCTATTTAGTGCAGCTTGGTTATGAAAAACCATTACAACGTTAAAATCTTTTACACCTAAACCAAGCCCTAAACCGGCTTCACCCATATTCATGTAAGTCGATTTACCAGTAAGGTTATTTTTAACTACGCCGTAACCGCCACCAAAACTGGCTAAAACAACATTTACGTTCGCGTTATCAAAAACAGCGTAACCAGCCGAATTAGCAATTTGTTTTTTAACATCAGGTTTTTCAGCGTATAGTTTATCTAATGTATTTGTTTTCATACTTTGTACAAGTGAACGTTTTTCGCTTGGTGATGCACTACCTGTAGTAGCACACCCAGTTAACGCAACAGTTAAAGCAAGTACGCTTAGTATAATTAGTTTTTTCATAATGTTTTCCTTAATAAGATATAGCAACCAACAACCATAGAATAATCACGGTATTAAAATAATTAGAGCTTTACTATGTCCAATACTAGACAGTATCGGACTTTAACGTTATTCTGTAAACCTATTATTTAATTGAATATTTATACATTATGCTTGTTGCTTTGGTTGATACGTTAAAACAATTAAGATATCAAATTGCCCATCTAGATGACGGTACTCTAAATTCAGAATACCCAGAACTTGCATCCTTTATACAGGAAGTTGGCTTGACTGTAACTGAATCAAAAGCCGATCTGACATTCTTATATCAGTTTTTATATGTTTATGGCAGAAAATCAGAAGCGACTTATAGCCGTTTTCGAAATGAACTTGAACGCTTTTATTTATGGTCGTGGTTAATAGCAGAAAAATCAGTATTCGATTTAAAACGTGAAGATATTGAAGCTTACGTTGATTTTATGGTTGAACCTGATAAAGAATGGGCTGCAACTTCAGTGCAATGGCGTTATAAAGATGAGCAAGGAATTCGTAGATTAAATCAAAATTGGCGCCCTTTTATGCTTAAAGAATCTATTGCTAGCCAACAAACTCTATCGTCTATGTTTACTGCATTAAATGTTTTCTATAAGTTTGCTTTACTAGAAGAAAAAACATTTGCTAACTTTGTCCCTGTTGTTAAAAAAAATAGTCCGTACTTAGTTGTTCAATCACAAATTCAAATTCCAGACACATTAAGCGATATTCAATGGGAATACGTTTTTGGTGTAACGCGTGATTTATGCGAACATAACCCTGATTTAGAGCGAAACTTATTTACGCTTGCCTGCTTAAAAGGTCTTTATTTACGAATCTCAGAATTATCTGAGCGCCCACAGTGGTCGCCGGTGATGTCTCATTTTTGGCAAGATAATGATGGTTTCTGGTTTTTACGTATTATGGGCAAAGGTAATAAATTACGAGATGTAACCTTAAGCGATGATTTTGTTGAATATTTAAAACGTTATAGACTATACAGAGGTTTACCTGCCCTTCCCCGTGTTGATGAATCAGATCCCTTGGTTCATAAAATTCGCGGGCAAGGTGGTATGACCGTAAGGCAAATTAGGCGTTTAGTTCAACAAAGTTTTGATTATGCACAGCAATCATTACTTGATGATGGTTTTAAAGATGATGCTGAACAACTTGGCGCTGCAACTGCGCATTGGCTTCGCCATACTGGTGCCACACATGATGCGCAAACCAGACCGCTTAAACATTTGTCAGAAGATTTAGGTCATTCTAAAATTGCGACTACCGATCAAATTTATATTCAAACAAATATTAAAGAGCGAGCAAAGTCAGGACTTAAAAGGAAAATTTAATGGAGTATTTAGTAATAGCATTTATAGGCGGATTATTTTTAATTTATTCTTTAACACTTCGCCAGTTAGAAAAAACAGAAGTAACAGGCCCAATGTTTTTTGTTGTTGGCGGAATATGTTTAGCTTCAATGCTACCCAACGAAGGGCATAAAATAAAAGAAGGCGTTGATCTTTTATTACCATTTATAGAGCTTACGCTAAGTATATTTTTATTTTCTGATGCAGCTAAATCAAAGCTAAGTGTATTAAGGCATAGTTTTCAGTATCCTAGTTTACTGTTGTTTGTTGCCCTACCCTTAACTTTATTACTCGGTATTGCTGTTGCCTTATTTTTCTTTGCTGAGCTTTCACTTATTCAAGCAGCATTGCTCGCTATTATTTTAACGCCTACCGATGCAGCTTTAAGTAAAGGGCTATTAGCAAGTACACAAGTACCTGAAAAAATACGCGAAGGAATAAATACAGAAAGTGGTTTGAACGATGGTTTGTGTGTACCTGTATTTTTAATATTTATATTACTCGCTAAAAATCCTGATTCAGCTATTACTGCGACGCAAACACTAAGCGTATTTAGCCGAGAGCTTGGTTTGGCTTTATTAATAGCAATTACAAGTATCGCTATTTTTATACCGTGTTTAAATTTTGCTATGAAGCGCCATTACTTTGCACAAAATACGAGTCCGTTTTTATTACTCGGTTTTGCTATGGCTGTGTTTTCTGTTACTCAGTATTTTCATGGCAGTGGGTTTATTGCGGTATTTATTGCAGGCTTATTGTTTGATAAATTCTCAACAGATGAAGTAAGAACAGAATTAATTGAAGACTCAGAACACATAGCAGATTTTACATCGCTAATGATTTGGTGCTTGTTCGGGTTTGTTTGCGCTTACTTAGTCATTCCTAAATTAAATGCTGAAATTATAATTTACGCTTTGTTAAGTACAACATTAATTAGAATAATTCCGGTTATGTTGTCATTGCAGTTTACGGCATTGAATATTAAAGAGCGTTTTACATTTGCGTGGTTTGGACCAAGAGGTTTAGCATCAATTGTTTTTACATTGATGGTTATAGATACGCAAATAGAAAACAAATATCAAATTGCGACTATAGCAATGACGACTATTTTATTTAGTGTATTTATACACGGCATTAGCACTAAACCTATTGCAGATAGCTTTGCTAAAAAGTAGTTTTTAAAACAGCTATTTAAATTAGATAATTAAAATAATAGATTTAAAAAAGGCATAACGATTACTTTCATTATTGATGAAGTTAATTGTTACGCCTTTTTTGCTTAAGAACTAATTTAATAAATCTATTTAAGTACTCTTATTTTATAAAGTTATTTTAGAGCTTGAGCTAGTAATTCAATTGGGTGTTTTGGTTTAAACTTTTCAAAACGTTTAACTTGGCTACGACACGAAAAGCCGGTAGATAAAAGTTGCTCTGGTTTGTTTTTATCTACAATTGGTTTCCAACTCATTTCGTAAAGCGCACGTGAGTTATCTTGATTTTGAGCTTCGTGGCCATAAGTTCCCGCCATTCCACAACAACCTGTATTTGTTGTTTTTAATGTTAAACCAATATCATTAAAAATTGTTTGCCATACATTTGCGGCTTTTGGCAATGCGGTTGTTTCAGTACAGTGACTTAATAATGTAAATTCGGTATCTGTATTTTGTTTGGCAGTTAACCCTTTGAATGATTGCGACTCTAACCATTCATGTGCAAGCTGCACATTAAATTCACCACGGTTATTTTCTAAAATTGTATTATATTCATCGCGATAACACATAACGAGTGAGGCATCTAAACCAACTAATGGAGCATTAATGTCATTTAGTTTATTTAAAAACTCGGCGGCATTTTTTGCAGTTACTTTAAACTCATGCAAAAAACCTTTTACGTGTTGAGGCTTACCATTTGGTTTAAATGGTAATAGCATTGGTTTTTTACCAAGCTGGGTTATTAAAGTAATAAAACTTTCTACTAGTTCTGCTTCGTAAAAACTCGTAAATGGGTCTTGTACTATTAATACGTATTCGCTTTGTTGTTCTGCATTTAATTTATTTAATAAATCAAAATCAAACTTTTGTACTTTAGTAACACGCTTTGAAAGTGCTGGAATACTTAACTGTGGTGTATCAACATAACCAACGGTTTTTTTAATAACATTACTGACTAATGATGTTTTAACAATTGGGTTTATAATTTTTGCAAATTTTGCCATTAATGGCGCGCTATTTTCTATATTGCCAACAAGGTAATCTTTTAACGGGCGCGCATAATAACTATGATAATAATTTAAAAAGCGTGAACGAAAAGTGGGAACATCTACTTTTATTGGGCAGGCAGTTGTACATGCTTTACATGCTAAACACTCATCCATTGACGCTTTAACTTCGTGTGAAAAGTCGTAAATACCTTTTCGTTTTTCGCGGCTATGAACAAAACGTTCCCACCAGGTAATCACTTCACCTTTATTAAGTTGCTTTTCTACTTCGAGCAAATCTACATCTTTTGACTCTTGAAGGCGTAACCATTCGCGCATTAAACTTGCACGTCCTTTTGGTGAATAGCGACGATCGCCAGTCACTTTATACGATGGGCACATAGGTGAGTTTTCATCGTAATTAAAGCATATGCCATTACCATTACAGGTCATTGCATTGTTAAAACTAGTTTTAACTTCTATTGATATTTGCTTATCGAAGTGCGATCTCTTTTGTCCATCTACACTAACTAGTGAGTCTTTACTATCGATAGGAGTGCATATTTTACCGGGGTTAATACGGTTGTTAGGATCGAAAGCTGTTTTTATTTTTCGAAGTTGCGTATATAAATGCTCACCAAAAAACTCAGGGCTATATTCACTACGGTAACCTTTACCGTGTTCGCCCCACATTAAACCGCCGTACTTAGCGGTTAGTTTTACGACCTGATCTGAAATAGTTCGCAGTAGTTTTTCTTGTTCTGGGTCGCACATATCAAGTGCTGGGCGTACATGTAAAACCCCCGCATCAACATGGCCAAACATACCATACTGTAAATTATGACTGTCGAGTAATGCTCTAAATTCGACAATATAATCTGCTAAATTTTCAGGCGGTACAGCGGTGTCTTCTGCAAAGGCGAGAGGTTTTTGGCTGCCTTTTACATTACCTAATAAACCCACTGACTTTTTACGCATTGCGTAAATTTTTAGTATATCGCTTTTATCACTGGTTAACTGATAACCAATAACGCCATTAGTTTGATTTTTTACGCATTCATTTAGAAGCTTACAAAGCGTGTCTACTTTGTCTTTTATATCATCGTTTGATACTGCATTAAACTCGACCATGTTAAGGCCTTGCATATCTTTATTTGGTACGTCGGTTATTAAGTCCGATACTAAATTCCAAATGATATCTTCACGCGCTAAGTTTAAAACTTTGCTATCAACGGTTTCTACCGAGGTTGCGCGTGCATCGACTAAAAATGGTGAATGTCGAAGTGCTGAGTCAAAACTATCATACTTAATATTAATAAGCGTTTTGAATTCGGCAATAGGCGTTAGGTTTAATTTTGCTTCAGTCACTATACCTAATGAGCCTTCTGAACCCGTTATTAGTCGGCTCATGTCAAAGGTAAGTAAGTCATCACTTAGTACATGCTCTAGGTCGTAGCCGGTTAAAAAACGATTTAACCGTGGAAACTTAGCTAAAATAGCAGCGCGTTCATTAGCTGATATATCTAAAACTGTTTTATATAAACTACCAATTAGTGAGTCTTGATTCGCTATAATTTGTGCTTTGTCGATGTCTATTGGGGAGGTGCACATAGGTGTGCCATCAACTAAATAAGTTGTCAGCCCTAAAACATGATCGCTCGTTTTACCGTAAACTAACGAGCCTTGCCCCGATGCGTCAGTACTTATCATGCCACCAATAGTTGCCCTGTTACTGGTAGATAAATCGGGTGAGAAGAAAAAGCCATAAGGTTTTAAAAAGTCATTAAGTTGATCTTTTATTACGCCGGTTTGAACGCGTACCCAGCCTTCTTCTACATTTATTTCGAGGATTTCGCGCATATAGCGAGACAAATCTACAACAATACCAGGTGTTAACGATTGTCCGTTAGTGCCTGTTCCACCGCCTCGAGGACCAAAAGTTAATGATAAAAACGGGTCGCGAGATGCTGTTTGCAATGCGAGCTGAATATCTTTTTCACTTTTTGGAAAAATAACACCCTGCGGTATTTGCTGATACACACTGTTATCGGTTGAAGCGGTAATACGCGTTGCATAACTTGCGTCGGTATCTCCGATAAAACCTTGGTTTGCAATGGTATTTAGGTAGTTTGCGACAAGTTCTGTCGCGGCATCTTGCTGTGTAATTGTTGCTATCATGACGGCGATATTTTAGGGCATTTGACTAATTATATCATGGTGATGGCGAATAGAAATTGAAGATTTTACAGTTTGTAACACTCTTTTAGTCGATTTTAATGCAGCTTAAATTATACTCAAGTTAACAAGTAATAAGGTGTATTATATGAAAAAATTACTATTACAGATCAGTGGCGTGTTATTTATTTTGCTAGGATTATTTTTTGCGGTTGTAGCTAGGGCGTGTTGACCTTTGGTTGTTGAATTTGCAGCAGTATGTTTGGTTTTTAGGCAAGGCAGAGCCTATGTAGTGTGGTTACTCCCCATAAATAGGCGATAACGCAGCATAAATACCAAACATGCGCTGCCCAATGGGTTCTTTCTAAGGACGATTAACTCTTTGTTGCTCGGTTTTTACTTAGCCCACTAGGTTACAAACCTCGCGCCGCGATTAAATCGCCCCTAGATTGAACAAATTTCAATCCACAAAGATCAACACGCCCTTAGCCTTCACTCATATTTTTTATGGCGGGTTTTTTATGCTTTTCGTTTTACTATCCTAAAGCGCGACATTACTTATCATTTTGTCAAAAGGCGTTAACTAAATCATGTGCTTATTTAGATAAAAAATTAGCCCGTTAATTTAACTTTTAATTGGTTATAAAAAATGCCAGCAATACATTGCTGGCATTTTTTATAGCTTACCTATTTATTACTTTGCTAATTTTTTAGCTAGGTATAACCATGTTTCTATTACTGTGTCTGGATTGAGTGAAACAGAGTCAATGCCCTGCTCTACTAACCATGCTGCAAAGTCTTCGTGATCTGAAGGACCTTGACCACAAATACCTACGTACTTGCCTTTTTCTTTAGCTGTTTTAATTGCCATAGAAAGTAGTTTTTTAATTGCTGGGTTACGCTCATCAAATAAATGTGCGATTAAACCAGAATCACGGTCAAGACCAAGCGTTAACTGTGTTAAATCGTTAGAGCCGATAGAAAAACCATCAAACATTTCTAAAAATTCATCAGCAAGTAATGCATTTGAAGGCAGCTCACACATCATGATTACTTTAAGACCATTTTCACCACGTTTAAGGCCATGCTCTTCTAGTAGTTCAATTACGCGTTTACCTTCTTCAAGGGTACGTACGAATGGGATCATGATTTCTATGTTTGCCATATCCATGTCGTTTCTTACGCGTTTTATAGCTTCACATTCTAATGCAAAACAATCGCGGAAATCTTCAGAGATATAACGTGCGGCGCCACGAAAACCAATCATTGGGTTTTCTTCTTCTGGCTCGTATTGCTGGCCACCAACTAGGTTTGCGTATTCGTTTGATTTAAAATCAGACATACGCACAATTACACGCTCCGGTGCAAAAGCACAACCAAGCGTTGAAATACCTTCAACCAGTTTTGTTATGTAAAACTCTACTGGTGATTCGTAACCGGCAATCATGTCAGTAATTTCTGCTTTTAATGCATCTGTTTGCGCATCAAAATTTAATAACGCTTTAGGGTGAACGCCAATCATACGGTTGATAATAAATTCAACTCGCGCAAGGCCAACACCTGCATGCGGTAAGCGTGCAAAGTCAAAGGCGCGATCGGGGTTACCCACGTTCATCATTACTTTCATTGGTAGTTCTGGCATTTTATCAACGCGTGACGTTAGTATTTCAAAATCTAAAATACCTTCGTAAATAAAGCCGGTATCGCCTTCGGCGCACGATACTGTTACTTCTTGTCCCGCTTTAATTAAATCAGTTGCATTACCACAACCAACAACTGCCGGAATACCAAGTTCGCGTGCAATGATTGCCGCGTGACAGGTACGGCCACCACGATTTGTAACAATCGCTGCTGCACGTTTCATGATTGGTTCCCAGTCAGGGTCGGTCATATCGGTTACTAAAATGTCGCCTACTTGTACCTGGTCCATTTCTTTAATTGAATCAAGAACACGTACAACACCGCTACCAATTTTGTGACCAATTGCACGGCCTTCAACAAGTACATTACTTGTGCCATTTAATTGAAAACGTTCCATTACGTTTGAGTCTTCGTTTGAGCGGACAGTTTCTGGACGTGCTTGAACTATATATAGTTTGCCGTCGTTTCCATCTTTTGCCCATTCGATGTCCATAGGACGACCGTAATGTTTTTCAATGATTACAGCTTGTTTGGCAAGATCTTGCACTTCTTCATCTGTAATCGAAAATTTATTAGAAAGCTCAGGGTCAACATCAACGATGTCTACTTGCTTACCATGTGCTTTGTCTTCTGAGTAAATCATTTGTATGGCTTTAGAACCAATATTACGACGTACTACTGAAGGTTTGTTTTTAAGGAGTGTTGGTTTATGAACATAAAATTCATCAGGGTTAACCGCGCCCTGTACAACCATTTCACCTAAGCCGTAGCTTGATGTAATAAATACAACGTCTTCAAAACCAGACTCTGTATCAATACTAAACATTACGCCAGATGCTGATTTATCTGAACGTACCATGCGCTGTATACCTGCTGATAACGCTACACCACGGTGATCGTAACCTTGGTGAACACGATATGAGATTGCGCGGTCATTAAATAATGAAGCAAATACGTGTTTAATAGCGACCATGACTGAATCGATACCGACAACGTTAAGGAAAGTTTCTTGTTGGCCTGCGAATGATGCATCTGGCATATCTTCAGCGGTAGCTGATGAACGTACTGCAAATGAAACATCTGCTGCAGTATCGCCATGGAGTTGGCTATATGCGTCGCGAATGGCTTGATCTAGGTTTGGTTGGAATGGTGTGTCGATTATCCATTGGCGGATATCGGCACCGACTTTAGCGAGTGTATTTACATCATCAACATCAAGTGTATCTAGGATGTCATGAATTTTGGCGGTGAGTCCTGATTGATCTAGAAACTCATTAAAAGCATCTGCGGTAGTTGCAAAACCACCCGGTACTTGTACACCTGCGTTTGCGAGGTTTGAAATCATTTCGCCAAGTGACGCGTTTTTACCGCCAACTCGAGGAACATCTTGCATACCAAGCTCTTGATACCAGAGAACGTATTCTTGCACGGATCTTTCTCCAAAAAAAACAAATTGTAGGTCTAACTGTGAGAGTTAAGAAAGAAAACCTTTTATAAAGGTCGTCATCATTCTACACTGGCAACAGTCCTCACGTAAACCGTGGGAAACCCATTTTAGGGATTTAAACGCAATAAAAAGGTTAATTATGAGAACTGCTTTTTATATATCAGATGGAACAGCAATTACTTCAGAGGTATTTGGGCATGCGACTTTGTCGTTGTTTCCTATCGATTTTAATCATAAAACAATTCCATTTGTAGAAACTGAAGAAAAAGCGCACGAAATTAAAGCTTTAATTAATGCAACCGCTGCAAAAACAGGTGAAAAGCCTTTCGTGTTTTTTACTTTTGTGAATCACAATTTAAGTGAAATTATAAAATCGGCTGATGCAGTTACGTATGACTTTTTAACTACGTATAGCGAAAAAATAGAAAAAGAACTCAATGTAGCCCCTGTTCCAAAAATGCATCGTACGCATTCTATCCACGAAAAAAGTTATGATTTTAGAATTGATGCGGTTAACTATGCGCTTATGAATGATGATGGCGGAAATATTAAAAACTTTTCCGAGGCAGACATCATTTTAATTGGCGTTAGCAGAAGTGGTAAAACCCCGACAAGCTTATACTTAGCACTGCAGTACGGCATTAAAGCGGCTAACTACCCTATTACAGAAGAAGATTTAGATAATGAAGGTTTGCCTAAATGTTTAGTCCCTTATAAACATAAGTTATTTGGGCTCACGATTGACCCTGAGAGGCTTGCGGCTATAAGGCATCGACGTATGGCTAACTCTAAGTATGCTTCAATTAAACAGTGTCGTATTGAGGTGCGCGAAGTAGAAATGTTGTATAAGCGTCACAAAATAGCTTACTTTAATTCTACGCATCATTCTGTTGAAGAAATTTCTGCAAAAATACTGATAGAGACAGACTTGGAGCGACGTAAGTACTAACTTAGTCATCAAATTTGAAATAAAAAAAACCGCAACTAAGCGGTTTTTTTGTATCAATAAATATTATTTACGTGCGTCTTTTAGTAAATCAGCGACTAAAAAGCCTAACTCTAATACTTGGTCGGCGTTAAGGCGTGGATCACACTGCGTTTTGTAACGCTGTGCTAAGTCATCGTCAGATAAACCGTAAGCACCGCCTGTACATTCTGTTACGTGCTGACCTGTCATTTCTAGGTGAACACCACCTGCGTATGAACCTTCAGCTTTGTGTACAGCGAAGAACTGACTGATCTCGCGCATGATATTATCGAAGTTACGCGTTTTGTAACCTGAAGTCGCTTTTTCAGTATTACCGTGCATTGGATCTGAGCTCCAAATTACTTTACGGCCTTCTTGTTGAACTCTTCTTACTAGTGCTGGGAGTTTTTCTGGCAGTACGTCTGCACCCATACGCGTAATTAGCGTTAAACGACCAGGAATATTATCTGGGTTTAATGCGTCAATTAAACGAATTAGGTCGTCAGGGTCCATACTTGAGCCAACTTTAACACCAATTGGGTTTTTAATGCCTTTAAAGAATTCAATATGTGCATGGTCTAGTTGGCGTGTACGTTCACCAATCCAAACAAAGTGAGCAGAACAATCGTACCAGTCACCCGATAAATGGTCGCGACGTGTTAGTGCCTCTTCGTAACCAAGTAGTAAAGCTTCGTGAGAAGTGTATAAATCGGTTTCTTTTAAGCTTGGCGCAATTGTAGAGTTAATTCCGCACACTTCCATAAACTCTAGTGCGTCTTGAATTTTATCTGCAAGTTGTTGGTATTTTTCTTTAAGTGGATTTGCAGCAACAAAGCCCATGTTCCAGCGGTTAACCTGGTGAAGATCGGCTAGGCCACCTTGTGCAAATGCACGTAATAAGTTTAACGTAGCAGCACTATGATGGTATGCAGTCATTAAACGTTGTGGGTCTGGAATGCGCGCTTCTTCTGTAAACTCAATATTATTAATAATGTCGCCACGGTAAGATGGTAAAGAAACGCCATTAATTGTTTCTAAGTCTGCTGAACGAGGTTTAGCGTATTGACCAGCCATACGCGCTATTTTAACTACTGGGCATTTACCGCCATAAGTTAATACAACAGCCATTTGTAAAATTGTTTTGAATGTATCGCGAATATTAGCGGCATTAAAATCGCTAAACGACTCGGCACAGTCACCACCTTGAAGTAAAAATGCACGACCTTCGCACACGTCTTCAAGTTGTTTGAATAGGCTTCTTGTTTCTTCTGCAAAAACTAGAGGCGGAGCCGTTTTTAATTGGCCTTCTACTGATTTAAGTATTTCTTGATCTGGGTACTGTGGCTGCTGCAGTATTGGCAGCTCTCTCCAGCTATTTGGGTTCCACGATGACATAATTTTTCCTCATTCCTACATTACCTGATAAGAAGAAATTAACGTATGCAGACCCCTATGTTCAAGGACTAAATTTACTATTTTCCAATTATTTAGTTATGAGTTAAGTATAAAAGTAATTTTACTTAACTTAGGCGGTTATATAACAATCACTTTAGTTTTATTTTAAATAAACTAAAGTGATTAAAAACATACAATTAGAGTTAATTAGTTTCAATTTTAACACATTGAGAATAAATAAAGCACAAGGGTATATTATACGTAATTTTGATAGGAACACATCATACTTAAATAGCAGCTTCTGTAATCTTAACTTTACGCGGATAATTAATTAATAGCTATCAAGTGCTATGTGCAGACCTTAATGTATGATATGAGCGTTTGTGGTAATCATTTATCTGCGCTTTAAATCCTAGACGCATAGTCTTGTATAGCACTCGTATGCAGGACTATATTCACAAGTGCCACAACTTAAAGGTGTGGTAGGCCATTAAGTTTTCTCTTCAAAGTGATAGTGCTAATTTACAATTCATCATGATTAAAGCCGCTACTGCTTGAAGTATCCTTAAAGAGGAACTGATATCAAAAAGCATTTGTAGTCATTGTAACCTTTAGCCTGATCACCGTACTGCCAACACGGTGTAATATGAGTCAGTAATTATAAATACTAAGACTGTTAGATAAATATATGAAAATTATATAACTCCGCTTAACTCATTTTTCTAAACTTAGTTTTATCACCTACTACTTAGATAATCTAGTACTTGGCGTATTAGCCTTTTTATATACGACAAAGTAAATACTCCAATATCATATGAATTAGTAAGGAGTTTCAATCTTTCTTAGTATATATATTTTCACTATAAAGAACACATCATACTTAACTTAATTAAAGTATAGATATAAGCACCGAGTACTATTAATTATTAATTTAGACAAAGCAAAGTGCATGTTATAACATAAAGCTAGTAAGATGTGTTCTTTGAGGTGTGTAATGGTAACTAAGGTACAAATTAGAAGTCAGTTTGATTTAATGAACGAATTAACTTTGAGGTTGATTGAAGAACTAAAAGAGTGTGAATTCTCCAAAGCGGAATATTATCAATTACCAGATGTAAGTAGTCTCGATGAGAGTAAAGTTCCAGAATCTATACTTGTTTCTAAAATCACTGGAGTACCTGCTCAAAAAGCAATCCTAAACTCTTTTTCAGACATGTATAAAAAATCAGGATTAAGCAGTCGTGTTTTAAAAAGGCACCCTGGTTTGCTCGTTATTAAAAATGCAGATAAACAAGCTTTAAATAATCGTATAGCACAGGTTAACAAAGCTAAAGCTAGTTTCAAAGAGTGTATATTGGCAATTGATAATAACGATGCCCGATTTGAGGCTGTTCATAATGCAATACCAAATTTAATAACACTTGCTGCTTATCGTAAGATTCACAGTGAGAGTGAATCACCATTTTCTGTTAGGTTTACTTGGATGCACAAGCACGCAACTAAAACATTGACTAAAAAAATGGCCCTCGAAATGCTCGACAAATCGGCCAGTTATCGAAATCCAAGAATGATAGATCAACAAAAATGGCAATCACTTGTAGCTCAAGAACAATTACGGGTTGCTAGTTTAGGTGAAAAGGAAAAATTAAGAATTCGTCGCCCTACTCGTGTAAGCCCTCAAGTTAATGTGAGGTACACAGCACAAAACCGCTATCATGTGAGCGCCGCATTACCATTTATTCTGATTAATCCAGAAGCAGACGTTAAACTAGGTATCTTACCTGATTATAAGAAACCCGAAGCTCATCCTCGAAAACGTGAGTATGATTTTTTAGTTGATAGGCTATATTTAGAACAAGTTGACCGATAGCTATTATGTTAAAAAGGCCACATAGTGTGACCTTTTTAGTTATGCGTACAGTATTTAAAATAACGGTTATTATTTTTCTACTATTTCTTCAATTTTATCTTCATCAATCAGCACGGCATTTTCAACAATGCGTTTACCGCCTTGGATTTCAATGCGTTTATTGTGTTTGTTCAATGTAAGTATTTCATCGCAAAACTGATCAGACGGGTGCATTTCGTATGTGTAATCGATAATGTTACCGGTTTTGTCATCTTTAACGTTTGTAATGCTGTATTCTGATATTGCACCTTTTTCAATCAAATCTTTCATTGTGGTGGTCATATCACGACGAAGAGCTTTTAATTTATTTTCGGTAATATCATCAGTTGAATAAATAGATCCGTATTTTTCCATAATAGAAAGTAATCTAAAATGGTACGTTTTACCTGGTGCTGCATAACGCCAAAGGTGATACAAACGAAGCATCATCCAACGCGATAATCCACGTTTTAATTCTTGTGCGCTATTAAAGTAATACCCTTTGTATTCAAGGTTATCAATCATGTTATGAACAAATGCATTTAAACAGGCGACGCATTTTACATTGCCACCCTGACCTTTTTTGCCACTAAAATGCAGTGACGATAAAAAGTTCATGTTTGACTCGTAAAACGAATCATCTATATCAGAATTTTTAGTATCTGTTGCCGAATATTTAAATGAAAGTTTAGAACCTTGCAATGCTTCAAGTGACTCTTTTATTGCAGGATATGGCATTGACTGCCCTACCGCTTTGAGTTCTTGTGCTAATTCGTTCATAGAAAAAACAACCGCGTATTGAATACCGGATTTAAAATTAATTTTAACTATTTTGCCTTTAGAAGCTAAACGAATAAGTGCTCGCTCTACTTTTTCTTCTCTATCTGATGGCCAAACAAGGTATTCAACATCTTCGCCATCTTTGCGTGTACTTACAACAGCTGGCGTTATTTTTATTTCGCCATCGTACAAAATACCATCTACTTTTTCAGATATTTTACGCGTAATAATTGTTTTTTTAGGCGCTTCTTCAAGTGGCAATTTTTTATAGCCCGAGCGAACAAAGCGTCCCCACAAATCATAGTGATTAAACGTGTTTGAATATGCACGTAATCCATGTGCTGCATTTTCAATAGAAATTCGCACGTCTTTGTTGTCTGTAAATAGTGCTAAACTTTCGTTATCTATTGCACTTTCCACCCCGTGGATTTGGCCCCTAAGTGTATCGGGCAAGTTATCTACCGAGATGTTGACCTTTCGGCTCATTGTTCTTATTTCCATTTTTATTGCGACAGCTAATAACAACACATTAAGCAACAAAAGTTAAATGTTTAAGTTAGTATAAAAGTGATCTGACTTTAAATAAAACGTTTGGATCACTATTATACTAAGTAATGTACATTACTTACGATTTCAGATCATATTTATACTAACTGGACTATCACAAATCTAATTTTTACTAACTCAGCTGTTATTTTGTCCATTACAATGGCTTAATTTTAAAATTAAGCACGACAAATACACCAAAAAATATATTCCCCTGTGGATAAAGCCTTACCGAGTTAGAATAGATCTGATCTGTACCAAGTACAGATCAGATCTATACTAATTAAAAGCGTATTTTTATGTTGCGACTAGTGCATAACTTTATAATTTACTTAGTAAAAAACTGATCTTCAGGGCTCTTTTTGTTCATAACTTCATGCGTAACCTGTGTATAACTCTATATTTAAAATTGACCTTAGTAAAAAGCTGATCCGCAGGTAGATAAAGATCTGATCTTAACCAAGTATAAACCTGATCTGCTTTTTTAAACATTATTTATATAAATCATAATGTTATGTGCTGTTTTTACACTCTTAGCCTTTATTACCTTATATATTTAACCACCTTTAAACTTCTTTATTTATACTAAGCAATATTAAAGGTGTAAAAATATTTTTAGATGTCTTGTTTTTAAAATGCATGTCGTCTTAAATAGTTGTTTACAGCTATTTGAATGGACATTATACTAACTGCCTAACTTTGAGGAAGAAAGTATGTCTATCAACAATAACGCATTAAGTACCTATCGGCTTTTGAAAGCCACAGCTGAAGTTGCTGAAAAATCATTAGAAGGACGTATTCAGCACTACCGTGCCCATCTTAAATCAGAAGAAAAAGAATTAAGAACGTATACGCAAAAAGCAGCTGCTGATTTATTAGGTTGTAATAATCGTACTTTAAAAAGACGTCATGATAATGGCGACTTCGATGATTTAAACATAAAACGCGGTGCTAACGGTCACTATGCTTACACATTAGTAAATATTTTTGCTATGGCCGATATTATGGACATTAAACCAGATCACCGTACTGGTGATGACAAACTGCAAGTTATTGTTATTAACTCCCTCAAAGGCGGTTGTGGTAAAACAACTAGCATGGTTAATATTGCAGCAGCCTTAGCAACTACAAATATAAAACGTTATCGCATTGGTATTATTGATTTAGATCCACAAGGTTCATCCTCAAGCTTTTTTCCTTCAAGTGAGCACGAGCCGATTACTGTCGGTGATTTAATGCGCGATTGTATAGATTTAGACGAGGGTGAAACATGGCCTGAATTTGTGTCTAACTCATTTTTACCAACGCATATACCAAATATTCGTGTACTACCATCGGGTATGGATGACTTTTACTTTGAGCACGAAACAGCAACATTGCTCAAAGATACCTCTAATTATGAGCAAACTCGCCACTACCATAAGTTACTTGAGAAAGTAATTGATCCCGTTAAAGACGAGTTTGATATTATCTTAATCGACACAGCTCCAACCCTTAACTTTATGTTTTATAATGCATTAATGGCCTCTACAGCGATGCTAATACCAGTTCACCCTGAAGCAGTAGACTTTGATGCTAATAATAAATATTTAAAACGTTTAGGCGAGATTTATCATACAGTTGCAGCCCTTGGCCATGAAGGATGGGACTTTATGCAGTTTTTAGTAACTAACTATGTAAAAGGCAACCATTCACAACGCGACATTGTTAAAGATGTTCGTAGTGCTTTTGGTCGCCAAGTAATGAGTTACCCAATTAACCATAGCTCAGCAATAACAGCCAGTTCGTCTTCTTTTAACACTATTTTTGATCAAAAAGCGTCAGACAGCTTAGCTAGTCGCGAATCATTAATGCGCGCTCAAGAAAATATTAAAGATGTGGTCGATGAGCTAGAAATGCTTATTCGTTCAAATTGGCAGTCAACTCAATCAACACTCAATACCCCTAAGTAAGGATGTTAAATAAAAATGGCTAAAAAACGTAAAAATGACACCCGCTTAGATCCATTCGCAACTGCTGTAGGCAGTAGTAGCCTTGATGCATTACTAGAACAAGCGAATGCTGGCGATGTAATTAGAATGCCTGCACCGAGCGACCCTGCTCGTCAAATTACGCTTGTTTGTAAAGTGATCGCACATGCTGATATTGAATCTACCACTGGTGTATATGGCAAAAATCGTCGTGTACAGGCACTTCTAAACGAAAAGTCAGTATCAGACATTCTTCCTGCAATTCGTGAGGATGGCCGAAATCAACATCCTGCCTTACTTTGGGATCAAGGTGACAAAAGTTTAGTTCTGGCAGGTTCACGTCGTCGTATGGCCTGTATTTTAGGTAACGCAGATTATTTAGTACTTAGTTCAAGCGATTTTACTGATCAAGATGCAAAAATTTTAGCGGTATCTTCAGATCAATACATTGCTCCGAGTTTATGGGAGCTTGGCCAAGCATACCAACAAACTAAAAATGAACTTATTGAGCAAGGTAAAAAAGGATCTTATAGAGAGATTGCCGCGATAGAAGGTGTATCGCATACTGCAATTGCAGATGCAATTAAAGCTTATGAGCAAATTCCTGCTGATGTTATTGCGCTTTACCCGACTGCTAATCACGTAGGCCGCGAAGTCGCTAAAAAGCTTGTTAGCGCAAAGGAGCGAGACGAAGAGGCGTTTAATCAACTTGTTAGTGCCCTTGCTAGTGATAAAGAGTTAAATGCGATTACAAGCGACGACAAGCGTGCAATGGCGATCACTAAATGCCTAACTTCAGAGCCACAAGTAGCTGTTAAGCGCGAAGCTGTACTAGAAAATAACTTTATATCGGTACAACGCAATTTAAAAAGCGGTGATGTCTCTATCAAAATTGATAATAAAGTAATGACAGACAAACGCTTAGAGCAATTAACTAAGTTATTAAGTGCCTTTAATTAGTTAGTTAAATAATGATCTGTCAGGCATGTTTACTTAGTTAAATAGTGATCTGGCAGATTGTTTTGTTAGTAAAAATCTGATCTTTACTAGCCTATTTCCTCTTTAAATAATCATATTCCTTCTTCAAGATCACTTTTTTACTAACTAATCTCCTCTTTTTAGCTACATTCCTTCATTTATTATTATTGTTAGTAAAATCGTGATCTGTAATGCCTACTTTTATATTTCTAACTATATGTAACTTCTACCATTGCAGTTGTTTTAAATATTATTTTGTAAAATTGGATGCTTATTTTTACTTACAAACCGATTTTTTACTAAGTTATCAGCTCCAACCAGTTTATATCTTGTTAATAGTGCTTTAGCTCAGAGCACATAAGGCATATACTGGCAGGATTATTTTTAAAATTTAATGCTTAGAGTGACATGTCTGCTAACTTATCAAAAAATGATTTAATGGCTATTTTTGAAGAAATTAAAAATGAGCAGGCTACCCAGTTTCCTCTGTCTGAACGCTTTATTAAAAAACTTTTCCGTGAAAATGTTTTAGATAAAGGAAAAGAATATTACAAGAAAGGTCAAATCACTTGGCTAGAACACACCCCTAATTTTTCTGTAGTCGACTCTACTGTACAAGTGGATAATGGATCATCGTTTAACCAACGTATTGAGATCAGTAAAGTACCAACTGGTTATTCTGTTGATACGCATTGTACGTGTAATGCAAAAACTAAATGCCGACACTTAGCTGCTATTTTATTTAAGCTCAAAATAGAGCACTCTGGTGAATATGGCGAAGATTACTTTATTAATGACTGGTTTAGCGAATTAAGCGCACTTAAAAGTGGTGATCAAAACACGCCATCGCAAGTATTATTATTTGTATTAGATATTGAAAATAACAAAGTATTCTTAACACCTAAAATAGCGAATGTTGAGACTAAAAAAAATTACACGCTAGGTCGAAACCTGACCGAGCAGCAGTTAAATAGTTTTGTAACGCCGAGTGACTTACTCGAAAGTGATTTTAGATTATTTAGTTGGATACGCTCACAAAATGCAGTTGGGAGTATTGAGCTAAAAGGCCAGTGGGGTTTTAGTGCCTTACAGCAGTTGATAGCTACAGAACGCCTGTTTTTCCAGCGTTCTCGAGTGCCAATTAAAGCGCAATCTGGCCAAGCATTAAGTTTTAGTTGGGAGCAAGATAAAGATCTCTCACAATTAGTTATTAAGCTTGAGCAAACACAAAACTGGGCTTTATTAAAAACAACACCACCTACTTACCTCGATTTAGATCATTTAAAAGCGGGCCGTCTTCGCACACCATTGAGTGCAGACGAAATAGCACATTTACAAACTATGCCTGCTTTGCATGACGCTAATTTTGATAGAATATACAAGCAGCTTGCCGATAACTTTGGTGCAGGTGTAATACCCCACCCTACTAATTTACAGCCAACATTGCCTAAAATCTCTAGTAATGCTGTTTTAAAAGTAACTATGGGTGATCAAGGTTTATCTCTTTCGTTGTTATTTAAGTATAAAAATAAAAACTATTTAGCAGGTGCTGCACCTGCAAGTACGATTAATAGTGCATTTGAAAATACTGTAACTAACGAACTAATTAACTTAGGATTTGAATTTTGTAAAGGGGGTTTACAAAGTGAACTGGTATTTACAAAGCAGTCTTCAATCCATTTGCATTGGCTAATATACGAAGTATTCCCTGGCTTTAAGCAACGCGGTTGGCAAGTAAGTGTAAGTAAAGTAACGAGTCCTAATCCGCAGTGTGAAGTTAGTTTACATGTACACCGCGCAGCAGGGCATCAAATGCATTGCAAAGTATTGCTATGTGATGCCAAAGCATCGCTGTTGTTTACTAATACTGACCCGCTATATCAGTCATTAAATCGCCAAAGTGAACTATTTTACTACTATCCGCTTGGTCGTGAGTTTGGGGTTATTAATAAGTCTGCAATTAACTTATTAGATGAATTTAAAGAGCGTTTTGAGTTTGTAAAAACACGGGACGAATTTAATATTCCGCTTTCGTACTTGCCTGAGCTTGTAAAGCACACAGCCATAAACGTAGAGTTGCATGACGACTCGCTTGAGCGATACTTACAAGAGCTAAACAATACCGATACCGCAATGCCAAAGGTTTCTTTACATGGCTTGAATGACTCGGTAACGCTTCGTGAGTACCAACAGCAAGGTGTTGACTGGCTTAGTTTTTTAAAGCGTCATCAATTAGGTGGTATTTTAGCTGATGACATGGGGCTTGGGAAAACACTGCAAGTTATTGCGTTTTTAGCGAGCACGTTTAATCGTCCGCAAGCGGGTCCTACACTAATTGTATGTCCAACTAGCTTGGTGAGTAATTGGGAAAATGAAATTACTAAGTTTGCTAAAAGTTTAAAAGTTACCACTATTTTTGGATCAAACCGTAACGAACCTTTACAACACTTAGCACAAGCCCAATGCATACTCACTACATACCCATTGTTAAAACGTGATATAGCTTATTACTCGCCATTATATTTTGAAAATATAATTCTCGATGAAGCTCAATACATTAAAAACGATACCGCACAGGTGTCGCGATTAGTGAAACGTTTAAATGCCGACTTTAAACTTTGTTTAAGTGGTACTCCAATCGAGAATAATTTACTTGAGCTTAAATCGTTACTCGATTTTGCTATGCCATCTTTACTTGGTTCTCAAGCTCACTTTAAGCAGCATTTTCAAACGCCTATTGAGCGTGAAGCTGATATGGACAGAGCTGAGCAGTTAAAAGCGTTAATTATGCCCTTTATAATGCGCCGCACTAAAGCACAAGTAGCGCAAGAGCTTCCCGAAAAAACAGAGCTAACTAAAGAATTTGAGTTTGAGCCTAAGCAAAAAGAAATGTATCAGGGCATTACACGTTCATTAGAAGAAAAGCTAATAGACTTATTTGCTGAGCAAGGTGCACAAAAAAGTAAGCTTGCATTTTTAGAGGCGTTATTAAAACTTAGGCAAATTTGCTGTCACCCTAAATTAATAGATCCAGATACTCAGGCTGGCTCTGCTAAGCTTGAATGGTTAACAACACACTTACCGCTTATGTTAAGTCTCGGTCGTAAAATTATTATATTTAGTCAGTTTACATCGGCACTCGATTTAATAGCCCAACGCCTCGAAGAAACAAATATTAACTTTAGTATGCTTACAGGCCAAACGCGTCACCGAGATAAAGTAATCGACGAGTTTACCAGTGGTAAAACATCTGTGTTTTTAATTAGCTTAAAAGCCGGCGGTACAGGCCTTAACCTAACACAAGCCGATACCGTTATTCACTTTGATCCATGGTGGAACCCTGCCGTAGAAAAGCAAGCGACTGATAGAGCTTACCGTATTGGCCAAACTAACCCGGTATTTGTTTATAAGCTCATAATGAATAATTCAATAGAGCAAAAAGTATTTAAAATGCAACAAGACAAACAAGCTCTTGTAGATGCGTTATTTACTGATAAATCAATGAGCTTTACTAAATTTGATGAGCAACAAATGTTATCGCTAATTAAAAGTTAAATTACTCTAAAAAGTTTTGATATTTTTATGAACTTAATTTAAAAAGTGGCGTCTACTATTATGCTTGTTGATTAATTGCAGTTAATACAAGTTTTCATGTTGATTCCCCCCATTTAGTTACTAATTTTAGTAATGATTGAGCCAGCCCATTTTGAGTTGGCTTTTTTTATGTCCAAAATTTAGTGTGCAGTACTTATTTTAAAAGTTTTTATTTTTTTATGAACTTAATTCAAAAAAGTGGCGTCTATTATTATGCTTGTTGATTAATTGCAGTTAATACAAGTTTTCATGTTGATTCCCCCCATTTAGTTACTAATTTTAGTAATGATTGAGCCAGCCCATTTTGAGTTGGCTTTTTTTATGTCCAAAATTTAGCATTCAATTTTTTTATTTTAAAAGTTTTGATCTTTTTATGAACTTAATTCAAAGAGCGGCGTCTACTATTATGCTTGTTGATTAATTGCAGTTAATACAGGTTTTATGTTGATTTCCCCCTATTTGATTACTAATTTTAGTAATGATTAAGCCAGTTCATTTTGAACTGGCTTTTTTTATGCGCATAATTTGATTTGTTTAAATCAACCCGAATAAAAATAAATGATCTTTCGTAAATTAATTTGAATTAATTTGAATTAATTATTTTGTTTTCCGGTCTACTCTAATGCCTGTTGTTATATAGCCTCACCCAGTAATATTAGTTATTTTGGTGATTATGTATTTAAGTTGCAGCTTACTCGGGCACATGTTGATTTTCCCTTTGATTACTTAATTTAGTAATATTTGACCAGCTTATTCTGAGCTGGTTTTTTTATGTCTGTAATTTCTTTGCTCCCCTACTTCTATTGCGTGTTATTGGTTATGATGGCATGTCTCTAAATTTTATAAGTTTATTTTATGCTCACTCAAGTACTCACTAATATTGATTGGCTAAGCGCCGGTGCTGGTGTTGCGTTAGGCGTTGTATTTTACGGCGTTGTATCAACACAGCTTCGCAAAAAGCTACATCTACAAATAAGCGAACAGCAGCAACAGCTTTCCCTATTACAAAATCAATTTGATAATAAAGAGCTGCAATATAGTGCCTTGCAAGAAGATCACGAACTGCTAGAACATACTCACCAAGAACAGCGCGATGAAGCCCAGCATTTTAAAACGCGTTTTAGCGAACAAGAAAAACAAAGCATTCAATACAATCACTTTTGGCGTAAAGCCGAAGGCGAGCTTGCAGCGCTTCGTGAGCAATATAATCAACGCGATGTTGAATATAATAATATGCGCACCACCCTCGAGCAAAAACAACAAAGCTTTACCGAGCAACTCGCGCAAATTGAGCAAAGTAAAAATATGCTCAAAAAAGAATTTGAAAACCTAGCCAATAAGATTCTAGAAGAAAAATCACAAAGCTTTAAAACCTTAAATCAAGAAAACATTGAACAATTATTAAAACCGGTTCAAGGAGAGCTAAAAGGCTTTAGAGAAAAAATGGAATCAATACATGTTGAAGACATAAAACAACGAACCGCGCTTAAAACCGAGCTATTGCATTTGCAAGCTAAAAGCCAAGCTATAACAGATCAAGCTGACAAGCTCAGCAACGCGTTACAAGGGCAAAAGAAAACCCAAGGTAATTGGGGCGAACTCATGCTCGAAAACGTCTTAGATAGCGCTGGCTTACGTGCTGGCGTTGATTATAAGCGCGAAGTGTCGTTTAACACTGAAGATGGCCGCTTACGCCCTGATGTAGTTGTTTACTTACCACAAGGCCGCCACTTAGTCATTGATGCTAAAACATCATTAAATGCTTATACACGCTATGTGAACGCTGAAAATGAGCTAGATGCTAATCAAGCAATTAAAGAGCATGTAAACGCCGTTACAGCACGTATTAATGAGCTTGCGAGTAAATCGTACGACCGTTTACCAGGGCTTAATTCGCCTGAAGTTGTCGTTATGTTTGTACCAATAGAATCAGCTTTTGTAGAAGCACTTAAATATCAAAGTGATATTTACCAACAAGCAATCGAAAAAAATATACTGGTAGCTACACCTACTACCCTGCTTACTAGTTTAAATATTGTTAAACAGCTTTGGCGTTTTGAAGAGCAAACCAAATACTCAAAAGAGCTGGCAAATCGGGCTGAGCGTTTTTATAACAAGCTCAATGGTTTTTTATTAAGTATGGAAGGCGTAGGTAAGCAGCTTGATAAAGCGAAAGAAAGTTACGACAAAGCGTTCTCGCAATTATACCGCGGTAAAGGTAATTTAATTAAACAAGCATCAGAGTTTAAAGAGCTTGGTGTATCGGTACAAAAAGAGTTACCTAGTGAGAGCGTTGAACGTGCGCAGCTAGAGCTTGATTAGATTTATTGAGTGTTTTCAATTAAGTATGTTAAATAATGTACGTTAGAAACCAGAGGTGTTTATGAATAATAAGATTATAGGTATTGTTTTAATCGTTATAGGTATCGCTTTAATTATGTGGGGATATGACGTTTATGATGCGGCGGCTTCGCAGTTAAGCCGTGCATTTAGTGGTGATACACCAATAGAAGCATGGGCGGGTATTATTGGCGGTGCTATCTGTGTGTTAATTGGCATTAAGAAGCTTAAGTAACATAAATAAAATACAGCTTACTGGGGCTTGTTGACCTTTCAGGATGAAATTCGTTCAATCTAGGGGCTATTTAATCGCGGCGCAAGGTCTGTAATTTAGTGGGCTCGATAACTGCTCCTGCGTTATTCTAATGGCTTACATCCATGTAATAATAAGTAAAAACCGAGCAACAAAGAGTAAATTGCCCCTAGGCAGAACCCTTAGGGCAGCGCATGTTTGGCATTTATACTACGTTATCGTCTGTTTATGGGGAATAACCACACTACATAGACTCTGCCTTGCCTAAATACCAAACAGTCTGCTGCAAATTTAACCTCAAAAGATAAACAGGCCCTGAATAAGCTGCATTAGTTTATTTGTAATCAATTACTTCTAGTAATTCATTTAATTTACTTTCTGGTAGGCATTCGCCTTTATCCCAATAAGAGTTTAGTAACGCAGTTAAACTGCCAATACGCTGTGACTTTTTCTGCATTTGCTCAATCAAAATGTCAGCTTCTTTTTGTTTTTTTCTAAACGCTCGATTATTATTGTGTGGTTTAGCTCGCCGTTTTCGTTACGTAATAAAGGTATTTCGTTGAGTGAAAAACCCAAGCTTTGTGAAAATTTAATTAATTGCAGTTTTTCCAAGTTTTGTTGGGTGTACAGCCTATAACCATTAGCACTGCGAGTGGTTGGTGTTAATAACCCTTTGCTTTCGTAAAAACGAATAGTGCTGGCAGGTATGTTGGTAAGTTTTGCAAGTTCGCCTATTTTCATAACTAATAATAACTCCACTTTACATAAACTTAGTAGGTTGACCTTCAAGCTAACTTTAAGGTTATAGTTGTTTTAATGTCAATTTAATTAGCCAATAATTATGCGCAACCCTGTGTTTACCTCCTTTACCTTGCCAAGTGGTTTAGTATTAAAAAATCGTATTGCCAAAGCCGCTATGGAAGAAAACCTAGCACAAGAGGACCAAACGCCCTCCCAAGCACTTAAAAACGTTTATAGCGCATGGGCTAAAGGCGGTACAGGGCTAATTATTACTGGCAATGTAATGGTTGATCATTTAGCGATGACAGGCCCTGGTGGCCTTGTGCTTGAGCAAAGTACCGATATTACTGCCTTTGCAGAGCTTGCTCGTTTATCAAAGCAAAATAATTGCAAAGTGGTGATGCAAATCAATTACCCTGGTAGGCAAGTATTTAAAAAAATGGGTGGAAAGGCTATATCAGCGTCAAGTGTTGCACTTAATATGGGTAAGCACTCGCACTTATTTGGCGTACCAAAGGCAATGACGCAAACCGACATTGACGATGTTATTACCCGCTTTACACAAACTGCACTACAAGCCGAAAAAGCCGGTTTTAATGGCGTACAAATACATGCAGCGCATGGCTATTTACTTGCCCAGTTTTTATCGCCACTTACCAATAAGCGCAACGATAAATGGGGGGGAAGTTTACAAAATAGAGCCCGTTTACTTCTCGAAATAACCCGCAGTATTAAAGCGGTTTGTTCCCCCACCCTTTCGGTTTCGGTAAAGTTAAACTCTGCTGATTTTCAGCGAGGTGGGTTTGAACCCAGTGACGCGCAAGTTGTAGTGGATTTATTGAATGAACTCAATGTTGATTTTGTAGAGCTTTCGGGTGGTAGCTACGAAGCCCCTGCAATGCAAGGTAAAACAGGTGACGAACGCACACTTGCCCGCGAAGCATACTTTTTAGAGTTCGCAAAAGCGATTAGCCAGCGCTCATCAATCCCAATAATGACCACCGGCGGCATTAGTCGCTTATCTATTGCCAACAACGTGATTGAAAGTGGAGTGGCCCTCGTGGGTATTGCCACTGCGCTTGCATACCAACCAAATTTACCAAACAAATGGCAAAATGAGCCACTGCAACTAGCCGTATTACCCAGTGTTACTTGGCAAGATAAAACCCTTGCAGGGCTTGCCACTATGGCACTGGTAAAAAGGCAAATACGCCGTTTAGGCCAAGGCAAACCTGTAAGAACAAACGCTTCACCAATATTTACTTTAATTAGCGACCAGCTACGCTCGGTTAAATTAACTAAGCGTTACCGCAATCGCTTTGCTAGTGAGATTAATTAAGCTTTGGTATTCACTCTTTTTATGTATTCCGGTTTTGTTTACTAATTTTTACACTTGAATAAATGTAACCATTTTTATGTTGTGTAAATGAGTATTAAGGCGTGCACCAATTTGGAAGTTTGCTTTTTTATCAAGCTATTAAAGTGCACTATTTTGTGCATATTAAAGTACTGTACGAGTAAAGAAAATAATCATTCTGAAATGTTAATTAAAGTGCGCGTTCAGCGTTTGTTAGTTTAACCATCTTATTGAAAGTATTGATATTTATTGCTTTCCTCTCGCTTGAGTTTGGTTGGTATTTATACTAGTTTATAGCGTAGATATTTAACCTTACTCAAGGAGAATAGTTACATGGTATCTCGCAGAAATTTTATTAAAGCAGGCGCTGCTTTAAGTTTAGGCTCTATTTTTAGTGCTTCAGCTTTGGCTGAACAATTAAAAGTAAAAATGTCTAACGGCAGTGTTATGCAAACTAAAGGATCAATAGATAAAAGCGCTGCTCTGCCCACAAACGATGTTACTAACGCTAAGCATTATCGGCCTGAATCCATAATGGGCTTAGGCGGTCTTGCCGCTGGGAATGGCTTTAATACTATATCAAGCGATGCAGAAATTTTAACAATGCTAAATGCAGCATGGGATTCTGGTATTCGTCATTTTGATACGTCACCTTTTTACGGCTTGAGTCTAAGTGAAAGGCGCTTCGGTGATTTACTTCGAAACAAAAAGCGTGAAGATTATGTTTTATCCTCAAAAGTAGGTCGCCTTCTTACCCCTTCAGCAGAGCCTCTAGAAAATAGTTGGCATTGGGCTGATCACTCACCTTTTCATTATAAATATGATTACTCTGCATCAGGTACGCGCCGTTCAATAGAAGACACGTTGCATCGTATTGGTGTCGCCTCGCTTGATATTGTTTATATTCACGATTTATCACCGCAAAATAGTGATATGGGAGATGATTGGCTTAAGTATTTTGATCAGGCTGCAAAAGGGGCTATTCCTGAGTTAACTAAAATGCGTGATGAAGGAATAATTAAAGGCTGGGGTTTTGGAGTAAATACACCTCATGCTATTTATAAAGCGCTTGATATGTCAGACCCCGATATTTGCTTACTAGCGCTGCAATATTCAATTTTAGATCATAAGCAGGCACTTGATAAAACCTTTCCTATGCTTGATAAACGAGGTGTTTCAGCAGTCATTGGTGCTCCGCTTAATGGTGGTTTTTTAGCCGGTCGTAACCGCTTTAATTATTCACCTAAAATTCCTGGGCCTATGCAGCAAAAGTTTAATGCAATAAACGACATTGCATCTAAACATGGGATTGATATTAAAACAGCTGCACTGCAATTCGCAGAGGCGCCTTCAACGGTATCCTCAATTATTCCTGGCGCACGCACGGCAGAGCAAATTAAAGCTAATGTAGCCTCAATGAAAGTTACCATACCAAGAGAATTTTGGAGTGAATTGAAATCTAAACAGCTTATTGCAGAAAACGCCCCCATACCCACATAACAAAATAGGTGTGCCATTTGCTTGGCACACCTCGTTATAGCTAATGAGGTTGATTTTCAAGCAACGCTTAGTAGTAAGTACATTGATTGTTGGGCATTTGTATAAGCGCAGCTTGCTGGCGTTTAAAAACGAAGTTTTTAAACTTAGTTATTAGGTAGTCAAAAGCATTATTACGTGCCTATTACATATTACGTGCCTATTACATATTACGCATATCAGTATCATGCAGCGCTTCATCCAGGTGGTGAGAGCGTGTGGAACATATCGAAAGAGCTAAATATATAAAGTAAAAAGTTACTGCAAACCCCCATTACAGTTAGCCGGTAAATTGTACAAATAGTAAATTAGCACTACTTAGTCAATTGAGCAGTGCTAATTGGTTTAATTAAAAACCACGTTTACCGTTATTTATTGCCATTGCGCTTTTGCCAAAACGATCTCAATACCCCACAACTTTGCTTTTATAAACTTAAAAATATCAAGCACATTGCGATTTATTAACCCATTTTTTGTAAGGTTGGTACTTATCGTACAACACATTAAAAATATACGTGTATATAAGTATAAAAACTAAAAAGCCAGCTTCTAATGCTGTAGCGGCTAGCCATGTAATATTTAAATACCAAGCAAGTATTGGCAGCGTTATAACCACCATACCCAGCTCAAAGCCACATGCATGCGTAATGCGGGTTACTAAACCTCGCTCGATTCGGTTATGCCCAACTATTTTATCAAACACTATGTTGTAAATGTAATTCCAAAGCATGGCGAAGATTGATAAACCAATACCTACTATTGCCATTTTTCCTGTTGCAAACCCACCAAAATAAGATGATGCAGGTACAACAAAAGATAATGCTATCATCTCAAATATTAGTGCCTGAAAAATACGTTCTTCTGTGTTCATATATAAATAACTTTTTAAGTTGATGACGATGGCTGTATTTTCATTCATTATAAAGATATGTGTTAGTTACTTAGTATCGGGAAAAGCGATATGTTTAGTATTGAACAGCTTCAAGCATTTGTGGCTACCGTTGAAGCTGGATCGTTTTCAGCTGCTGCGCGCGGTTTAAGTAAAGCGCAGTCGGTAATAAGCCAGCATATTATTAATTTAGAAATAGACTGTAATGCGACATTATTTGAGCGCACAGGGCGCTATCCACAATTAACCGAAGCCGGTAAACAGTTACTACCCCAGGCTAGGGCCGTGCTTAATCAACACCAGCGATTAACAAACTCTGCATTAGCACTAAACGAAAAAACACCAACCGAAATCACTATCGCACTTGACGAAGGGATCCCGTTTAAAACTATCGCGAGTATTATTAGCAAGCTGCAAAGTAAGTATCCTTACGTATCGCTTGAGTTTTTAAGTGCATCGAGCCATGACATAATTGACATGCTAAACAGCGAAAAGCCTATAACGGGTATTATTTTTAGTGAATTAAATATACCGAGTTACTTAGACTATGAATGTATTGGATCGGTAAAATTTGATTTATATGTTGCTAAGTCGCACCCTTTAGCGGGAATCAGATGTGAAAATATGGATGGCCTTCGGCTACATCGACAACTTCTTCTTCGTTCGCGCAATACGCAAACAAGTAGCTTTCAGCTAAAAATTAGCCCAGAGATTTGGTATGCCGATAATTACTTTGTATTACTCGAGCTAGCAATACAAGGTAACGGGTGGTGCTTATTACCAAACCATGTAGCTGTAGATGCAGTACAAAGTGGTGAGCTGGTTAAACTTCCTATTGAGTTTGAAGAAATGGGTTGGTTGGCTAATGTTGATGTATTACAGCATCAGCAACACAGTAATCAAGAGGTGTTTAAAGTACTAAGAAATTTACTACGGAATTTTTTAAAAATTTAGCTTTTTATATAATGCCTGTTAGGCGGTTTACTTTTTATTACGCTAAATCCCAGTAAGGTGTATCGCCATAAAAGTCACTTGCAAAATCAACAAAAGAACGCACTTTGCTCGGTAAAAACTGTCTGTTAGCGTATACCATATACAGTCCCATTGGATCGGGTTCGTAGTCATTTAAAATGCGCACTACTTTACCTTGAGCCAGTGCTTCGCCAGCAATAAATGTGGGCTGCATAGCAATACCACCTCCAGCAATGGCTGTATTTAGTAGTAAGTCACCATTGTTAGCCACAAAGTTACTTTCAAGCTTTAGCTCGCTTTTTAACTCATTAACCCCAAATAATCGCTTTGTGGGTTCGCTGTGGGAATAGCGTAAATAATTATGTGACTGTAAATCTAAAAGCGTTTGTGGCGTGCCATGGCGTTCTAAATAGTCGGGTGACGCAAATACAGCTAAACGTATAGGGGCAATTTTTTTAGCTATCAACGTTGAGTTTTTTAATACGCCAATGCGCAGAGCAATATCAATACCCTGCTCTACTATATCTACATATTGGTCGGTGAGCCGTAAATCTAACTTTAAATTTGGATACTGCTTTTGAAAATCAACCAACAAACCTGCTAAATGCTTAGTACCAAACGACATAGGCGCACTAATACTAAGCACACCCGATACATTTTCGCTTAAGTTATTGAGTGAGTTTTCCATGTCTTCAATATCAATAATCACCTGCTGACAACGCTGATAATATTGATTTCCAGCTTCTGTAACACTTACTTTTCGCGTTGTACGGTGTAATAAACGCGTGCGTAGATTATCTTCCAGCGCAGAAATATATTTGCTGACTAACTGCGGCGAAATATCGAGTTTATCGGCCGCTTTTGAAAACGATCCTTCTTGCACAACGGCTAAAAAGGTCTTCATGGTGGTGAGCTTATCCATTTTTTAACAATGCTTTGTTGATAATGTATAAATAAGTATCATATTTATCGTCAAATTAGAAACTTATATAGTGTTTATAACACGTCTATTTGTTTAAGGTTTTAGTATGACTCAGCCTACTTTATTTATATCTCACGGCTCGCCAATGATGGCTGTTCAGCAATCGGCTACGTCAGATTTTTTTGCATCATTAGGTCAAACGCTTAGTAAGCCTCGTGCTATTGTGGTGTTTTCTGCCCACTTTGATGAAGCGCACGATATAGTTATTACATCCGGAGATGCGCCGCATATTATTCACGACTTTTATAACTTCCCCAAGCCCCTGTATGAAATTCAATACCCAGCACCAGGAGACCCTAAGCTTGCTAATACTATTAGTGAGTACTTTTACAAAGCGGGTATTAAAACGGTGAAAAGTGCAGATCAAGGGTGGGATCATGGTGTGTGGATCCCGCTGCGCTTAATGTACCCAACAGCTAATATTCCCATTGTTCAGGTGTCTATTAACACGCGTTTAGGCGCTCAGGCGATGTATAAATACGGACAGCTACTTGCACCACTGCGCAGCGATAACGTATTAATTATTGGCTCCGGCGGTATTAGTCACAATCTACGTGAAATTTTTAAAAGCCCTGCTACACCTAATCGTGTTCAAATGGTTAATGAGTTTACTCATTGGGTTGAGCAAAAATTAATAGCGCAAAACACCCAAGCGTTACTTAACTATTTAAATGAAGCACCCTATGCTTTATTTAATCACCCTACCCAGGAGCACTTTTTACCTCTTTTTGCAGCGCTTGGAAGTAGTGACGGTAAAGCAAAAAAAATACATGAGGATATAGAAATGGATATTTTAGCGCTTGATGCATACAAGTTTTATTAATTTTCATCAGTACGATGCAAGTACTTAGTGGTTTATTTAATCAAAGTGTAATGGGGGTTTACGAAGAGGTGTTGGGCTAATCCTTTTGGGGAGAATATCACCCGAACTCCTTTTGCAATTTAACGCTTTGCTAAGGGGCAATTAGCAGTTGGCTAAACTTGCGCGAAGCGCCAAGCCAACTGTTAATTGTCCCAGTGAGTTTACGAACGAACTTGAGCAACTTGTTATGTAACACTTATCCAGAACCTTTCATGATGTTCTTATTTAGCTGCTCAAACTCTTTCATTAACTTGTCACAATCTGCCTTTTTAGCTTGGCAGAGTGCTGACATTTGAATGTAAATTGCTTGGTTTTTCTCAAGGACTTTACGTTTTATCGCTGCTGGGTGAGCTGTGTGAGTCTCGGGAGTAAACGACCATAAAACCAAGTTAGACTCTTCTTTATCTTCGATAATAGTCCAGCCTCCTTGGAGGCTTAAATTTGTACCATCTTTATTTTTCAATGCTTGAAGAGCTAAGTCGACTGTTTTATATCCAATAGAACTATTTTCATTTGCAGATGATGGGAAGGCTAATAGTGCGCCCATGAATGCTATAGGTATAATTTTCACTAAACTCTCCGTGTTACATAACAGCTCTATCAGAGGACACTTTCCCTATTTTAGCGTGAAAACGTCCTTATTTTGTGAGCTTACATTAATAGCAAATAGTGTAAGTGATTGCCAGTTATAAATATTATGCTTTCTGTAACTCATATAAACTTGTAAAAATGAGGAAAGTATCCTCTTATTCTAACTAAGCTAACGCCCCCTGAATGACGATAGAACGCTCATAACTGCCTATCAATTGCACTCTACAACCCGCTATTTAATCTTCATTGCTTATTTATTTTGTACTGTTTTTGGCTGGCTTAAAGCGCATTATAAATATATGATATTGATAATTATTTGTATTAACGGGTTTTGAAAGATGAGTATGAAAAAGTCTATGTTAACTCTGGCGTTAGTTACGGGTTTGAGTGGTTGCAGCACAACAACTGTGCCGCCTGATAAAAGCTCAACGCTTTATTACACTGCGCTTTATAATGCACAAGCAAAGGCTATTAGCTCTGTATTATTAGAGCCCACGCTATTAAATGCCGATGTGATTTTAGTAGGTGAATGGCATACGCACCCGGGTGTGCATTTATTTCAGGCTGAGTTATTTGAGCAATTAAGCAAAAGTAATAAACGCACTGCCCTGTCGCTTGAACAATTTAGCCGCGCCGATCAGCTTACTTTAAACCAGTATGTTAAAGGTGAAATTGGTGAGCAATACTTAATTGACAACACCCAAGCGTGGCCTAACTACAAAAGTGACTACCGTGCGCTGGTAGAGCTGGTTAAAACGAACAATAGCGATGTAATAGCTGCAAATGCGCCTAAAAATATTGTTACCTGTATTGGCAGGCAAGGCATAAGTTATTTAAATAAACTTGATGATAAACAGCGCCGCTACATTGCAGCCACCATTGATACCTCCCCCAGTGATTATAAACAACGCTTTATGGCATCAATGCACCATGGTACGCCAAGTCAAAACGAAAACTATTATGCAGCGCAAGTTACGTGGGATGAAACCATGGGGGAGTCTATTGTTAACTATTTAAATGCACATAAAGATGCGCAGGTAATGCATATAGCGGGCGATTTTCATGTAAAAAATGGCGAAGGTATAGCGCGTGTTATTAAGCGTTTAGCGCCAGAGTTAAATGTTGTTTGGATATCGCCGGTAACAAGTGTGCAAGCAAATCAAGATGGGTACCAATTGCAGGCTAACCCTTTGCCACCTCGTTATGTTCAAAAAGCGCATCAACAAGCGGCTTTTAAAGCGTTAGCTAAACGAGGCAAAAAAACACAGTGCCAATAATAGGTTGGCACTGTGTTTGATTAATACACCCTTTGCTATTTATTTAAGTGTAAATGTGCCTTTCATCATGGCGTAGTGGCCAGGGAAAGAGCAAAAATAAGTGTAATCTGTTTTGGCGGTTAAGCCGCTGGTATCAAAAGTCACTTGCGCTGATTTACCACCGCCAATAATGTCGGTAGCGGCAAGTACGCGGCTATCGTCAGGCTTTAAGTACTGGTTGCTAAGCCCTGCTGCGTTGCCATCGGTGATAATACCTTGCATGTTTTGCTCAGTAGATAGCACCCAGTTATGACCCATTACATTGGCAGGTAATTTACCTACATGATTAAGCTTTACGGTTACTTTTTTACAGCTTTTAGGAGCGCTTAGTGTTTTAGTTGAAAACTGCATCATATCGTTTGCATCTATATTTAGTGTGCATTCGTCTGCATATGCAGCATTGGCACTAAATAGTAGTGCAAGGCTTATTAACTTTTTCATACGGTTTCCTCTGTGTTAGCTAGGTTGTTGCGTGCTTGATTGGTTAGCTCAACCAGCGCTTTACGTACCTCTAACGGGCTGTTGCACAGGGTTTTAAAGTTAATAAAGTAATTACGCTTTTGGCTTTGTATATAAAAGCCTGTGGGTAATAGGCCGCTCATTATTGGGGTGTTATCAGCTACGCTGTAGTGCTGCATTAATATGAGCGACATAGCATCTTGATGATCTTCATTCATGTGGTTAATCATGCTTTGCTGCTGGCCTTCGTCCCAGTTTTTAGCCTCGCCTTGCCATTCGTTTTGTTCAAGCCAAAATATTTTGCCAAAGCCGCCAATGTAACGCACACGCACTACGTCTAATTGCCATAACTGAAAGTCGTGCGCGTTGCGATAGCTAGCGGCTTCGGGGTATAGGGCAATATAATTATCAAGTAAAGTGTGTGCTTGCTCACTTGACACAACAGAGCCATCGCCTACAAGTGTTACGCGGCCGTGCTCATTTTGATCGCCGTAGTCGGCGGCATCAAACACAGTTAGGCTCATACGAGAGTCGTGCTTTAGATTTTTAGTGTGCTGGGCTATATCGCTAATAAAAAAGTAAACACGGCCTTGTTCGTCGCACATATAGGGGGTTACTGAGCCAAACGGGTAACCGCGTAAATTATTAGAAATGGTCGACATGACACCGGCATTGGTTTTGTAAACCAAGGTGCGTGCATCGTTTAACGCTTGCTCTCTCATAAAAACTCCTGACGTTGAGAAAAAACCATGGGTGCATCGTTATAAGGATGAGGGTTTACGTGCAGTTTCATGGCGTAAATTTGTTGTAAGTTTTGTTCAGTTAATACGGTGTTTATAGGCCCACTTTGCAGCACTTTTTTGTTGTGCAGTAAAATAGCATCGGTTGCATAAAGGCTGGCCAAATTTAGATCGTGTATTGCAATAATGGCGCTGTTACCCTGCTCTACAAACGCTTTAACGCAGCTGAGCAAAGCATGTTGATGGCGCATATCAAGTGCTGATGTAGGCTCGTCGAGCAGCATTAGTTTTGGCTCGGCCGATTGTGTAAAAGCGTTTAGCTGCGCTAAAGTACGCGCCATATGTACGCGTTGTTGCTCCCCGCCCGAAAGCGCACTTACGCGGCGATTTAAATACTGGTTTAAATCCATAATAGCGGCGTATTTATGTACTTTTTCGCTTTGCATTTTTAATGACTCTACATACGGGTAACGGCCCATTGCAATAAGCTCAAATACAGTAAAATCAAACCCTACGTGGTTAGCTTGCATCATCACTGCGCGCTGTGTGGCAAGGCGCTTTTTAGCATGAGCAGCCAGCGGCTTAGCATTAAAAAGTACACTGCCTGTAAAGGAATGCATACCTGCTAAGGTATGCAGTAAAGTAGACTTACCCGCGCCATTTTCACCAAGTAGTGCAACAAGTTGGCCTTGTTTAGCACTGCCATTAATGGTGTTTAAAACGTTATGGTTACCAAAGCCAACACTTAGGTTGTTAAATGCGATCATGACCAACCTCGTTTATTTTTAACGATTAAATAAATAAACAATGGCGCACCTAAAAGCGCAGTAATAATGCCAATAGGTAGCTCAGCAGGGATTATAACAATACGTGCTAACCAGTCAGAAAGTAGCAATACCACTACGCCAATTAGCATACAAAGCGGCAGCATATTACGTAAATGCGGCCCCACCATTAAGCGGGCAATATGCGGGACTACTAAACCAACAAACCCTATTAAGCCGGTAAGTGCCACAACCGCCCCTACTCCTAGTGCAACAAGTATAATTACATATAGTTTGAGCTTGTTGGTGTCTACCCCTAGGTACTGAGCTTGTGACTCGCCAATAAGGAGTAAGTTCATGGGCTTTTTTAACCGCCACAGGCCAATTAGGCTGATAAACAGTAACGGCGCAGCTTGAATAATCGTGCTCCAGCTTGCTCCGCCTAATGAGCCCATGGTCCAGTAATTTATTAATCGTAATGCACTGTCATCGGCAAAAAAACTCAGTAGCCCAATAACCGCAAATGCTAATGCGTTAATAGCAACCCCCACCAATATAAGTGTGGTGATATTAATTTGCCCTTGCTGCTTGGCAATAAAATATACCAGCGAGGTAACACCAAGCGCCCCTAAAAACGACGCATAAGGTAAATACAACTGCGCGTTAAAATTAAACTGCGCGCTAAGTGCTATAAACGCCACAGCAACCATAGCCGCACCCGCACTAATGCCTATAATAGATGGGTCGGCCAATGGGTTGCGGCACAGCGCTTGCGTTGACGCCCCTGTTTGGGCAAGCACCAACCCTACAAGCACTGCAAGGACAAAGCGTGGCAAACGTATTTGCATTACGACATTTATTTGCAGCGCATCAAACTGATTAAAGCGCTCGGGCGCAAGCCAAGCAATGGCTAAACGCCAATCCCACCCTGCTGGCCCGTACCCTATGCTAAGTAGCGCCAAAGCAAAAATACACACAGAGGCTAATAGCATCCATTTATGGGTTTGGCTAAGTGTTACAGGCTTAAAACGGCTCAATGTTAGGGTGTTCATAAGTGGGTTTTATATTCGTTAAGCTCATTAATTGCTGTGGCAATACGTGGCGACATGCCAAGCGAAAGTAGGCTATCCATTACAAGTAAGTTACAGGTTTGCGCCGCTTTTAATAAGCGTAGTGTAGGTTGCTCACAAAAAGCCTGCTTACCGCCAAGGCTGCGTACAACATGGGCTGGGGCTACTAAAAAGTCGGGCTGATTTACAGCCAGTACTTCAGTATTAAGTGCTTTAAAGCCTGAATGCGTAGCGCCTATATTGGTAATGCCTGCATAGCTAAATAATAAATTAGGGACGGTTTCTTGCCCGGCGGCAACAAGCCCGCGCTCATTAGCTGAGAGTAAAAATAGCGCGCTGTGTGTTTGCGCTTTTGCTTTTTCAGGTAATGATTTTGTAATGTGCGTAATAAGTGTTTGTGCTTTTTGCTTAGCGTTTAAATCGTCACCTAAGCGTTTTATTAGCTCAAGTAGCTCGTTAACTGAGGTCGGCTTTTTATAATGAATTAGCTTAACCCCTGTTGCCTCAATTTGCTTAAGTGCTTGGCTTCGCCCTGCGCCTTCAAGCGCTAACAAGGTGGTTGGACGCATTGAAAGTACGCCTTCTGCAGCTAAATCGCGATAATAGCCCACTTGCGGTAATTGCGTGGCTTGGTGCGGGTACATGCTCGATTGATCAACAGCTACAAGGGTATTTTGTTTGCCTAGCGCATAAATTATTTCAGTAAGGGTGCCGCCAGCGCTAATAACGCGCTCTTGTGCAAGTGCAGATTGGGCCATTAAAGCAAACAATATAAATAGGTATTTCATTACACACTCCGGTTTTATTTTTTGGCTATTATAACCAGATAAATCTAAATGAAAATGATTATTATAATTAATTGATCTTATTTTGACTTAGTTGTAACATCTCCGCCATAAATAATAACTATTATCATTTGGAGTTAAAATGAATCCCTCTGCGTTTAGATTTACTGCTATAGCAACCTTACTACTCGGCTCGGGCACTGCCATTGCCGAAAACATAATTGACGATCATATTGTTGTAAGTGGCTCGCGCTTTGAGCAAAAGCTTAAAGATGTAACAGGCTCAGTCACTGTTATTACCGAGCAAGACATAGAGCGTCAGCTAGCTGTAGATTTACAAACCATGTTTAAGTACGACCCAAGCATTGCAACCACAGGCAGTGGCGCAGGCGCGCAAACACTTACAGTACGTGGTGTTGGTGGTAACCGGGTTGTATTTATAAAAGATGGCCGACGCACCAACGATGGTTATGCAGGTGGAGGGGGCTATTTAGTTGGCCGTAATTATTTTGACGTAGCAGGTGTAAAACAAGTAGAAGTAGCCAAAGGTGCTGCATCGTCATTATATGGCTCTGATGCACTTGGTGGCATTGTGGTTATAACCACTAAAGATCCTAGTGATTATTTAAAAAATAACAGCAGCTTTGTAAAAATGGCGCTTGGGTATCAAGGTCAAAGTAATCAAGTTGCCGCCGATATTACTGCGGCAAAAGACTTAGGCGACTTTGCAGTAAGCGCCGTGTATAGCCACCGCGACAGCGAAGAAGTACAAAACTATGACGAAAACTTACCCGGTTATGATGCGAAATCAGACGCTTTATTAGTTAAATTTGAGCAACAGCTTGATGAAAAACGTACACTTAAATACACCCTTGATTACTTTAATCAAACAACTGAGCAAGTAATAACCCCCGCTGTTCAAGAAACCGAAGAAGATGACACGAGTTGGTCACTGGCGCTCGATTACCATTCAGAAGTAGCAACCGCTGCGTTTGATAAATGGTACGGGCAAGTGTCTTATAGTAGTTACGAGCAACAAAGCGATCAAATTAGTGGCGCAAGCACCTACACCGATTATAACGACTATCGTTTTGAGCAAAATATTTTAGGTTTAAAAGCGGTATTTAATAAAGGGTTTAACGCAGAGAGTGCCGATCATGAAGTGGTATACGGGATTGATATAGACTTATACGACACCACCCGTCCACGTTTTAAAACCCGTATTTTAGCCGATGGCACTGTTGATTTTACAGATCAAAAACAAAAAGCATTCCCGGGGGCTGATACCTCTTTAATTGGCGCTTATGTACAAGACAGTATTTCGTTTAATAATAGCGCATGGTCGGTTATTGCGGGTGTGCGATATGATTACTACACCCTAGAGGCTAAAAATGATGAGCTATACGCCGATGCGCAGCTTGGTGATATTACCGAATCTGCTTTTTCGCCTAAGCTAGGTGCTATATACCAAGTGGATGATAACTTGTCGTTGTACGGGCAATACGTACGAGGCTTTAAAATACCACCACACGACCAAGCCTACCAAAGCCACGGCGTTGAGCCATTTTATCAAATATTACCAAACGCCGATTTAGACCCTGAAAGCAGTGATTCGTTTGAGCTTGGGCTAAGATACGCCAGCAGCGATATTAGCGTAAATTTAAGTGCTTTTTATGCAGCATACGATGACTTTATAGAAACCGCCGTAGTGGGTGTTGAGCCAACGTACATTCCTGGCGTAAACAAAACGCTGTATCAGTACCAAAATATTAGCGAAACACAAATAAGCGGTGTTGAAGCAGGAATTGCCATGTATGTAGCTGAAAATATACTACTAGAGGCAAACGTGGCTTACGTTGATGGTGAAAACAAAGAAACCAATCAGCCACTTACCAGCATTAGCCCGTTAAATGGCTCAATATTGTTAAGTACAGAACTGGGTAATATTAACTGGACCGCTGCGTTGCGTTTAGCTAAATCGCAATCGGATGTAGTACTTGATGCAAACGATGATAAAACTACGCAAGGGCATGGCTACGGCGTTGTTGATTTATACGCAAACTACGAATGGCAAGCGTGGCAGCTAAATGTAGGTGTACTTAACTTGCTCGATAAAGAATATGTACCTTTTGAGTTGATTGCAGGTCAATCGCAAAGTGCTGATTTTAGCCAATACACCCAACCTGGGCGTAACTTTTCAGCAAGGGTTAGCTATCAGTTTTAATTAGGGCTAAACAAATGGCAGGCAAACGCTGCATGGGTATGCAGCGTTTGCCTGCCACATATTTACTCAAGTTAAATTACTTAATGGCAAGTATGTTTAAGCAAATTTGTACACACTTAACGAGTCATAGCTTGATTTATACCAAACTGCATAAATCTTTGATCAATTTAACGAATTAAATTGCACTATAACGTCGTTAAAAATTTTTTATTTAGAACAACTAGGGCGTGTTGATCTTTGTGGTATGAAAAACAAACAGCATGAAGATAAGGTATAATTGAATTCGCCAGAAAACTTTACACCGAACCTACATGCCAAGATTAATGTTAACAGACGGGACATGGAATGTCTTATCAAAAGTAATGTACTTAAGTGGTCGAATTTATAATAAGCCCGACCATAGAAAAACGCTCGAAGGCATACTGTATAAGATGCGCA
>NZ_JASDCB010000037.1:0-38054 GCF_030408135.1 Pseudoalteromonas sp. APC 3691
ACAATATGCGCGGATTACATCAAGGTCAGAAGTAATAATCTTCACTAAAAGACCGTATATATGACAGCAAACCTGTCCCTGCTATCGTTGAATGACACCTTGCAATACTGGAGGAGACCATATATGAACTCTGGATAATAAATCTATCTCAAGCAGCTATTTTCAGCGCTCACTGCGTTGAATTTACTTGCAATAGGCCAGCTATTGACGCGTAAATTCGCCTTGTTTTCACTGAAAATCTCTAGCTAGAGAAAATAAATTTAAATATCACTATAATTCAATACTTTGGTAAATCTCTTAACCAAAGATCAGGTTAACTAGTTACGAAAACTGATTAAACAAGCTATCTGTACTTAAACCTTCTTGTTGCAAAATGTCTTTTAGACGACGTAATGCCTCTACCTGAATTTGTCTTACTCGCTCACGTGTTAAGCCTATTTCACGACCTACATCTTCAAGTGTAGATGGCTCATAGCCAAGCAATCCAAATCGACGTGCTAACACTTCACGTTGTTTAGGGTTTAATTCACCTAACCAATCAACAATATGTTTATTAATATCATTATTTTGTACTTCGCCTTCAGGACCAGCACTTTTTTCATCAGGGATGATATCAAGTAGTACACTGTCGTTTTCGCCACCAATAGGCATGTCTACTGATGCAATTCTTCCGTTTAAACGTAGCATTTTAGTAACGTCTTCAACGGGTCTATCTAGGCAAGCTGCAATTTCGTCAGCTGTTGGCTCATGGTCAAGCTTTTGAGTTAACTCACGCGCTGTACGTAAATAAACATTAAGCTCTTTAACTACATGAATAGGTAAGCGAATGGTACGCGTTTGGTTCATAATGGCACGTTCAATTGTTTGACGTATCCACCATGTAGCGTAAGTAGAGAATCTAAATCCACGCTCAGGGTCAAATTTTTCAACTGCGCGAATTAAGCCTAAGTTACCCTCTTCAATTAAATCAAGTAGAGCAAGGCCGCGATTATTGTAACGACGTGCTATTTTAACAACCAAACGTAAGTTACTTTCAATCATACGTTTACGTGAGGCTTCACACCCTCGAAGTGATTTGCGAGAAAAAAACACTTCTTCTTCAGCACTAAGCAAAGGAGAAAAACCAATTTCGCCTAAATAAAGTTGAGTTGCGTCAAGATTTTTAGTTACTTCTTCTTTAGCAAAGATTTCATCGTCGTCTACTTTATCTAGTAGAGCTGTACTTTCATCAACATCGATGTCATCGAACTTTTCGTCAGTCGTAGTATGTTTGTCAAGTTTTGCTGCGCTAGCCATAAGCCTTCTCCCGAGCAGTTATCAATACCTAAAAATTAGGGTAAGTATTTAGCAGGATTGACAGCTTGCCCTCGGTAGCGAATTTCAAAGCGAAGCGCGGTGACCGGAGATTCTGAATTACCAATTTCTGCTATTTTTTGTCCTGCCTTAACTTTCTGCTTTTCTTTAACAAGTAATTTCGAGTTATGTGCATAAGCACTTAGGTAATCATCATTATGTTTCAATATGATTAAACTACCATAACCTCGAAGGGCGTTACCCGCGTATACCACTGTTCCTTGTGCCGCAGCTAAGACTGAAGCCCCTTTGCGATTAGTAATCTGTAAACCTTTATAACCGTTTTCCTTATTAGAAAAGCGTTTGGTGATTTTGCCCTGTGCAGGCCAAAACCACTTAACTTTACTGCTCGACAAACGTTTAGTATTACTAATTTTGTTACTGGCTTGTTTCTGAACATACTCTCGTTGTTTTGGGGGATCAAGCTCTTTCTTTAAAATTTTGTTATTTTTTTGTGATTTTTTTATAGACTTTTTACTCGAATTCGTATAATTTGCATCCCTTTTTGTTTTTTCGGGCTTAGGGAGTAAGGAGATGTTTTGCCCAGGGAAAATTGTGTAAGGTGATGGAATTGAATTGTTTTTTGCAAGTAATCTAAAGTCTTGCCCAGCACTAAAGGCAATAGAGTAGAGCGTATCTCCTTTTTGTACTTTATAGCTAGCCCCATTAATGTTAACAGTATGACCTAAATCATTAACATTATTATTTAAGCTACTAACAGGTGCAGGAACATGGCGAGAAGAGCAACCAAAGAGAAAAATACTAATAAATATAGTTATATACAGTAAACACTGTTTATTCATTGTATTTTTCCCCTAAATTAGAAAATTGATATTTTTAACGCTTAACGCAATAAAAAGTACGCTAGCGCAATTAATACCACTAATCCCCAACCAAGTATTTCAATATATTGACGTAATTTTGCTTCCATTTTAGCCCCGCCCCACTTCATTAAGGCTGAAACTAAAAAGAATCGCGCACCACGTCCAATGGCTGATGCGAGTAAAAATGGCAAAAATGCCATTTGTAAAACACCTGCGCCAATGGTAAATACTTTATATGGTATAGGCGAAAAACCAGCTAAAAACACAACCCAAACACCGTAATCTTTAAACCAATTGAGTGCTATATCAAACTTTTCTTGCCAGTGCATTTGTGCAATCAATGGCTCAACAACGGGTTCAAATAGCCAAAACCCAAGCAAGTAACCAACTACTCCACCAACAACCGATGCTATTGTGGCAAAGCTTGCAAAACGCCATGCTTTTTTGGGCTGCGCAAGCGACATAGGTGCAAGCATTACATCGGGCGGTATCGGAAAAAAAACTGACTCTGCAAAGCTCATTGCAGCTAAATAACGTTCCGCATGGCGGTGCTTTGCCCACACTAGGGCCATATCGTATAACTTGGTAAACAACTTCAAAATGAATTCCTATTCAATATCGCCAGGTACTAACGGCACAAATCTAACGGGAGCAATAACATGCTCTTTATAATTATCGCCTTTGCGGATAACCATCACTAATTTTTGATCACTCTCACCAATGGGCGCTAATAACACGCCTCCATCGGCTAACTGAGCAAGTAAGTCTTGCGGAACTTTAGAGGCCGCAGCAGTCACTATAATACCATCAAAAGGTGCTTGTGATTGCCAGCCTTGCCAACCATCACCATGCTTCATGGTTACATTATATAAATCGAGTTGTTGCAATCGACGTTTTGCCTGCCACTGAAGCGTTTTAATACGCTCTACCGAATAAACCTTTGTAAACGTTTTGGCTAATATTGCAGTTTGATATCCAGAGCCAGTACCAATTTCCAGCACTTTATTGCGCACACCAGCTAAGCGAAGTAACTCAGTCATACGCGCGACTATATAAGGCTGAGAAATAGTTTGCCCTTGCCCAATCGGGAGCGCTGTATTTTCATAGGCTTTGTGTTTTAGCACATCATCTATAAAAATATGGCGCGGAATATCAGCTATAGCACTAAGTACTTGCGTATCTTCAACACCTTCACGCTTTAGTAAGTCAGAAAGCGCTTTAGCACTGCGGGTATAATTAGCGAGCACGATTAATCTCCAAATCGGCTAACCATTCTCCTACTGCCTTTAAGCTATCTTTAGCTGTCATATCAACACTCAGTGGCGTAACTGAGGCATAGCCATTATTGATTGCGTAAAAGTCGGTGCCTTCACCAGCATCGCTTTCGGTGCCAAGCGATCCGTACCAATAAATATCACGCCCCCAAGGATCGGTTTGTTTCGTCATCGTTTCAGCTTTATGACGAGCACCTAAACGTGTTACTTGCACCCCTTTTAATTCACTTAATGGAATATCTGGCACATTAATATTTATTATTTGATCTTTTGGAAGCGGATGCGAAGCCAAGCCTTTAATAATATTTACGGTAACAGCAGCGGCTGTTTCAAAATGATCGCCATTATGTGAGCAAAGCGATACCGCAATTGCAGGCAGACCTAAATGGCGACCTTCAGTTGCAGCGGCAACAGTACCGGAATAAAGCGTGTCATCACCCAAATTGGCACCATGGTTAATACCTGCAACAACAAGGTCGGGCTTTTCATCAGCTAACTGATTTACACCTAAATGTACACAATCAGTGGGTGTGCCATTAACTGACATAAAACCGTTTTCGAGTGTAGTTGCTCGTAGCGGGTTCATAAGTGTTAAAGAATTACTCGCGCCACTACAGTTGCGATCAGGTGCAACAAGGGTTACATCTGCAATTTGTATAAGCGCCTGATATAAAACCGCAATGCCTTTGGCATTTACGCCATCATCGTTACTTAACAGTATCTTCATTTATGCCATTATCCTTATCTTTGCGCTCTCGAGGGCTAGCATCAGTGTAATCCACCAGCTCACGTAATAATGCGGTTGCAAAACACCCTTTTGGCAAACCAAAGCTTAGTTTTAGTGTGGTTTCATCAAGTGTTTCAACAGTTAAGTTTTGTGGAATTAAGCGCAGCATTCGGCGCTCATTTTTAAGGCCTAACTCACCTAACCCATCACACCATGTTTGGAAAGGTTCGAGCCATACTTTTTCTTGCTCGGTTAGGCCTTTTTCACTTTTACCCACCATAGGTGCCGACATCATAATATCGCCAGTGGCTAATCGCTCTATGTTTTCGTCGTTAATTGCATCTTCAAAAAATGCATTACTGCCGCTGAGCATAAATACTTCACGGTGCATTGTTTTAGCTAAACCATGCTCTTTTACACGTAAGCTCACTAACTGATTAAATACATGCGATCGTGCTGCTGAAATAATAATACCGCGCAACTTTTTATCGCGAATACGCTCACCGGCAAACATTTTTTCAGCCATAACTAAGTTATGACCGCCATGCCCAAAGCGCTGTTCGCCAAAGTAATTAGGCACACCTGCGCGTACTGCGTTAATACGACATAAAATATCAAGAGGGTTAGTTACGTTACGAAGCGTAATAGTAAATTTATTACCTTTGTGGCAGCCCGTACGTAACTTACGGTCGTGGCGCTGTTGCGACACAATAAAAATACTCTCACTATTTAAATCACTAAAATCGATAGGCTTTTTAATTGGTACTTTTACACTAAACCACTGTGAGCACACGCCGTGGCGATCTTTCATGCCTGCATAGCTTACGTCTCGCGGTGAAACACCCGCACGCTGTGCAATTAGCTTTGCAACGTATTGCGTGTTTTCGCCTTTTTTAACCACCTGCAAACACACGTGTTCGCCACTGCCGGTAAATTCTATACCTAAGTCTTCATCAACCATAAAGTCTTCAGCTGTGGTTTTAAAATCAGCTTTAGAAAGCGGCGCACCGTATAAATAATTTAAATCGCTCATGCGTTTTTTGTACTCGCAAGCTCTTTACTCATAATAACCACCGCATGGCTAGAAATGCCTTCCTTGCGCCCTTCAAAGCCTAGCTTTTCGGTAGTAGTGGCTTTAACGTTAATTTGGCTAAGGTAGCAATTTAAATCGCTGGCTAAATTAGCGCGCATAGCTTGAATATGTGGCAACATTTTTGGTGCCTGAGCAACAATAGTCACATCGCCATTACCAAGTACATAACCTTGTTCTTTCGCTAAGCCCACCACATGGCGAAGTAAAATACGGCTATCGATATTTTCATACTCGCTAGCTGTATCGGGAAAGTGCTTACCAATATCACCCATTGCAAGTGAGCCTAAAATAGCATCGCATAATGCATGAATAGCAACATCACCATCTGAGTGCGCTAAAAAGCCCTGTGGGTAATCAATTTTTTCACCACAAATTGTTAACGGGCCTTCGCCGCCAAATTTATGTACGTCAAAACCATGGCCAATTCGTATCATAATCCACTCTCGTTTTGTTGTTTATGTAATAAAAACCCAGCCAGGTCTAAATCCTCTGGCGTGGTTATTTTAATATTATCGCTACGACCTGCTACAAGCTTAACCGGTTTACCCGCCCACTCAATTGCACTGGCTTCATCGGTAATAGTAGTCCCGCTTGCTAATGCGTTTTTCAGTGCATTTTTAAGCTCGTCATATTTAAAAAACTGCGGGGTAAGTGCTTGCCATAAATCGTCTCGCGGCACCGTTTGTAGGGCATGAGTGTGGCCACGTTTTATGGTGTCTTTTACTTTACTCGCTAAAATACCGCCTTCATCAGCGCGTATACATTCATCAATTAAACGTTCTATATCACTAATATTAACTAGCGGACGCGCAGCATCGTGCACCAACACCCATGTTGGTGGGTTAGGCGCTAAAAAAAGCAGGCTGTTAAGCACCGAGTCGGCTCGCTCTTTTCCGCCACTGGCTCGCACAATGCGATTATCAAGCAATGGGAGTTCGTCAAAATAGGGGTCGCTGTCGCTAAGGGCAACAACAATAGTGCGTAATTGAGGTAATTGAGAAAGTTTAGCTAAGGTGTGTTCTAAAATGGTTTTACCGGCTAATTGTATATATTGCTTAGGCGCATTGTGCTGCATTCTACTGCCAACACCCGCAGCAGGTACAATTGCTGCAATAGTCTGTTTATTTGTCATATTGTTTGCCCGGTAAAACACGAATAAATGTTTCGTCCGGTTTAATCATTCCCAATTCGTTGCGTGCACGCTCTTCAATGCCTTCTTGGCCAAGTTTTAAGTCTTCAATATCTGCTTTAAGTACTTTATTACGTTTAATGAGTTTTTCGTTGGTTTGATGATGCGACGTTACTGCACCTTTTAGTCGTGTGTAGTCTTGTAAACCATTATGACCAAACCATAACCTGTATTGTACAAACAGTGCTAAGCACAGTAAGCCAACTTGAAAAATACGCATTTAACACTCCTTATTTTAAATTCCAAATACCTTAACTTTAATACGCTAAGGGGCGCTTTAAATTGCGCCAATTAATACTACCCGCTAAAAGCATTTCGCGTAGTGATAAAACCCGTGGCATGCAATGCTTCGAAAATTGCCACTGATGCCCGCAACATGCAGCGGTTAAACTCACTTTACTTGGCTTTATTAGCTGAGCATTTTGCTGCTCTAGCCCATTTCCTAAAAAATCAAACCAACCAAGCTCATTGCAATGCAGCTTATTTTCGTCTAACTCATCAATACTGTCTATTCTAAGACGCACCTGATCGTAGCCATGTAATATAACGGGCACTATAAGCCCCACTTTGGCATACGTTTGATAAAAAAGTTCATTAGCTTGAACATTCACATCGGGTGGGGTCGGTTTTTGCTTTTCAAGCCACGTACCATTTTGCGCGTCAAGCGTAAAAGGCGTGTCACCATTGGCAACTAACGTTGCAGCTCGCTCAATATAATAAGGTAGGCTTTTTAACTGGCGGCGCAGTTTATCGGCATTAGGCTCTGCAATTAATCGCTGAACCTCACGCTGATAAAACGCATTACACAATTGTGCATACAACACTTTTTGTGCATCAGTTTGCCAAATTTCAACTTGCTGCTGAGTACCAAGTGACTGATTTTTAGCGACCAAAAGCTGTACTCAAAAATATTCAGGTAAATGTTTTATAACACAGTATTGAATATTTTTTAAGCGCAGCGCACTATTTTAAGCGCTTGGCTTTTCACCTAATTTTGCTTTACCTGATTCTAAAAATTGCACAACCGTATTACGCTTTTTACCAATCAATAAACTGCCATCAGCTAAAAACATAAAGTTTTGCCAATTGCGTTTAAATACATCAAACGTCGTTTCGATAATATTATCGCGTGCCATACAAAAATAAACCGTGGTGTTAGCTTCCCAATCTAAAAACGTTAAGATTGCTTCTGGTGGTTGCGCATCACCATTTTCCCACGCATCTTGCCAATCTACTTCTTGGCTAAAGCTTTTTTCTTGACCACACCAATCGGTGTCTTCAAAAAAATCAGGGTGATCAAACTCACGGCTCACCATGGTTGTCCAAAGTACGGCTGCGCGCTCGTCGCTCATAGGCTTTATTTTTGCTGCGTCTTCATCAGATACAGGTAAATCTTTGTGGCGAAAAACCCACGCCTTTTTGTAATCATCTAAAGAAATATAGTTCATAGTATTGGCAAATTAGTTAACATTAAAAGTGCAAAGCCAAATTATACAAGAGATCAAAACATGACTACAGCAATAAAACCACTTTCCCTAAAACCAGGCATATACCAACACTACAAAGGCCCGCAATATAAAGTTATTCATGTTGCCACCCATAGCGAAACCGAGGAACAGCTTGTGATTTACCAAGCACTTTATGGTGAATTTGGTATATGGGCGCGCCCACTTAGTATGTTTAACGAAACAATAGAAAAAGACGGCAACACAATACCGCGCTTTGCCTATATTGGTGAAATAGATTAACTATGGCATCATGAATACATTCAATACTGCTCTGACCAGAAGAGGCTAACTCGTGCAATTTAATTCAACCGATAATTACATAGCTAGCAGCTCGCTTAAACAAGCTGTAAATGCTGCCATTATGCTCGAAAAACCACTTTTAATTAAAGGCGAACCCGGCACAGGTAAAACTATGCTGGCGCAAGAACTTGCTAAAAGTTTAGACACCACACTTATTCAGTGGCATATAAAATCGACCACCAAAGCGCAGCAAGGCTTGTACGAGTACGATGCGGTTTCGCGCCTGCGCGACAGCCAATTAGGTGACGAGCGCGTACACAACATTAGTAATTACATTGTAAAAGGTAAGCTGTGGCAAGCATTTACGTATGCAGAGCTTAACGGTAAGCGCCCAGTACTATTAATTGATGAAATAGACAAAGCCGACATAGAGTTCCCAAACGACTTACTACTTGAGCTTGATAAAATGGAGTTTCATGTTTACGAAACTAATGAGCGTATTGTCGCAAAAGAGCGCCCAATTGTGATCATCACTTCCAATAATGAAAAAGAATTACCGGACGCATTTTTACGCCGCTGCTTTTTTCATTACATTGATTTTCCTAGCAGTGACGAAATGCAGCAAATTATTGACGTGCACTACCCTAACGTTAAACAAGATTTAGTACGCCAAGCACTCGAAGTGTTTTTTAACCTGCGCGAAGCTAATGGCCTTAAAAAGAAGCCCTCCACCAGCGAATTGCTTGATTGGCTTAAACTTTTAATGGCTGATGACATAGACGCTAAAACACTGCACGACAAAGCACAAAAAGGCGGTTTAATGCCCATGTTTGGCGCACTACTTAAAAACGAGCAAGACATAAGTCTAATCGAAAAATTAGCCTTTATGAGCCGTCGTTAAGATGTTGATAGCATTTTTCTTCAAACTACGTAAATACCGCCTACCGGTAAGTCTGCGTGAGTTACTCGACTTAATTAACGCCTTAAAAAAAGGCGTTATATTTGCTGACGTAGACGCGTTTTACCATTTAGCGCGCACTATAATGGTAAAAGACGAAACGCACTTTGACCGTTTCGACAAAGCCTTTAGTGACTACTTTAGCGGCATTGCCGACCTTGATTTACTCGAAAGTTTAAAGCAACAGCGCAACTTACCTGAAGATTGGCTACGTAAAGAGTTTGAAAAAAACCTAAGCGATGAAGAAAAAGCTCAACTTAAAGCTATGGGTGGGCTCGACGAGCTTATGAAAACCCTAAAAGAGCGCTTAGAAGAGCAACAAAAACGCCACGCAGGTGGCAATAAATGGGTGGGCACTGGCGGCACCTCACCTTTTGGAGCATACGGTTATAACCCTGAAGGCGTGCGCATAGGCCAAGACGGCAACCGTAACCGCCAAGCGGTAAAAGTGTGGGATAAACGAGAATACAAAAACCTCGACACCGACCGCGAAATTGGCTCGCGCACAATTAAACTCGCCCTTAAAAAACTGCGTAAATTTGCTCGCAATGGCGCAAGCGACACGCTTGATTTAAACGAGACTATTCGCGCTACTGCAAAACAAGGCGGCATGCTGGATGTAAAAATGGCACCTGAGCGTCACAATGCAGTAAAAGTACTCATGCTGTTTGATATTGGCGGCTCAATGGATGACTACATCCACACCTGCGAAGAATTATTTAGCGCCGCCCATAGCGAATTTAAACACTTAGAGTTTTACTACTTTCATAACTGTTTATACGAGCACGTTTGGCAAGACAATGCGCGGCGCCATTCAAATGTAATCGACACCATGACGCTGATTAATAAATTTACCAGCGACTACAAAGTAATTTTTGTGGGCGATGCCACTATGGGCCCATACGAAATAGCCTACCCCGGCGGCTCGGTAGAACACTACAACGAAGAGCCCGGCAGTGCCTGGTTACAACGTATAACAAACCACTTTGATAAAGTCGCTTGGCTCAACCCACAACCCGTTGAACACTGGCCGTACTATCAATCAATTGGTTTTATAAAGCAGCTGATGGATAACAGAATGTACCCGCTGAGCTTGGATGGAATAAGTAGAGCGATAAAAGAGCTGAGTTAGAATATTAATTTACGACTGCTCAGTGCCAGCGGCGGACCTTCAAGTCGTTTATCTGAAATCCTGTTGGGTGGCGCCTTCAGCTTAACCAACCTACCTTTTGACGTAGGTCGGATAAGTGGCGCAGCCACGACATCCGACAAAAATGATGAATTTATTAGAAACAACCCGACTTACCGCGTTGAGTTAGTTTACGCAGCCCCATAAAAAAGTATTTAATTCGGCTAATCATGCAGTTCGTCATAAGGAGGGTATTCATAATGAAACAATTCTATTGTCTGAATTACAGTTGCTAGAAATCCAAATATTTTAAGAGTCATTGATTTATCAACAATTAGAGCAATATGCCTACCATGTTGTAACCAATGGCGGTTTACATCTTTGGGTTCTTCAGGCTCTTGAAAATCCACAGGTTTAAAGTAGTAATCTAGAAGTCCACTTACAGATTTCAAAGAAGCACTTAATTCTAAACCAAATTCTAGGGACTCGTATTTATCTTTAATTACTCTTTGGTTATAGCGCACTCTCTCATTAGCATTAGGGGTGTCATCTTCATAATCGAATTGTGATAATGCAGACTCTATTAATGTAACTGATCCTGGTAAACAGGCTTCAAAACTATTAATGAAGCTGAGCACCTCTTCATTTTTTAATAGTCCATTTTTATGATCTATGTACTTATATCTGTATTCAGAGAAAGAGACAGTTTGTAAAAAAGGCAATCCAAAGTCTCGACTCAAAACATTCACACTTTCAACTAGATTATCTTTGTCTTCGCATTCAGTATACTTTTGTACATTTTTTATAGAGCTTTTTATACTTTCATAGTAATTTCGAACCTTCATCTCACTCATAAGCTTATTTCCTTTTAGTTGACCACTACATGTGGGATAAATTAGGATATAGGAGCAGAATTAATTAAACAGAAAGTAGGTGTTAGCTATATAGTTCAATGTTTTAGAATGACACAACAAAAACCTCGGTAATTTACCGCTCGTCAATTAGATGCTCTCCGCCCTTTCGCTTTACTTTTGAGCCCCCTTGTTGATGTATGCTGGATGTTTCTCGAACATTTACTATGTCATCAGGTGAGATAGCAAGGTCGTTGATATCCTTTACTGTATTAGCAGCTGACGTAGGCTTTCCTTGTGAATGCGCTTTAGCATCATCAAGTGCTGTAGTTAATTCTGAAAATAAATCACGTTTGCTCATTTCGCCACACTTCTAAGAATTCTTTAAATTGCTTTTTCTGTTCTGCTGTTAAATCGGTTATTTCATTTTTACTGTAAATGGAGAACGCATACAACTCAAAGCGCTTTACTCATAAATAAGCTGTAAGGATCTAACTCATAATCACCAAATGGTTCGCATTCTTTAAAACCAAACTGAGTGTAAAGCTTTTGTGCGGGTAAAAATGCCTTTGCCGTGCCGGTTTCTAAACTTAGCTTTTTGTAACCTCGCGAGCTTGATTGCTCAATAATATGCATGAGTAACTTAGCGGCTATGCCTTGGCGTAAATAGCTGCTTGATGTGCGCATTGATTTAATTTCGCCTTCGGTCGCATTTAGTGCTTTTAAAGCGCCAACACCCGCTAAATTATTATCAATCCATAAGCTATAAAAAGTTATATCGGGCTGAGTGAGTTTGCTCACATCAAGTGCATGCACGCTCTCAACAGGCGAATGTTTAAGCATATCGTTATGATGCGCCTGTAGTAGTTTTATAACGTGTGGGTTTGAAAGCTCACCTATTCTAATATCCATTTATACCTCGCTTAATCCTAGAATTTAATTCTTTAGGGCTTTAATTAAAACCCTAAAGTAAATAGCTGTATTTAGAATGCTAGTTTCCACACTACAAACGCAACAGCAAAGCCTACTAAATACACTAGCCCTAACCACGTTAAACTACGTAGTAACACGCTATGTTTTATAGCAGGCTCTGATCGCACAAGACTAAAGTTAAGCCATGCAAAAACAGGTGTTGTAACAAACGAAAGTGTCATTGCAAACGTAAGCATGGGACCAAGGGCTGATTTAAAGAATAAAATAACCGCCATACCGGCAAGTGCTTGTAGTATTAACCAAATATTTAGGCTGTATTTTGATTGCTTAAAGCCAAGTAGTTTATGAGACTCGTTAAGCGTGCGGGCGTAGCCATCTAGCACGGTAAGTGTAGTGCCAAACATACATAAAAAGGCGATTGCTGATACAAGCGGCCTTGCCCACTCGCCTATTGTTAATGCGTACATATCAATAAGCTGCTTGGCAAACGCGACACCGCCGAGTTCTATACTGCTAGTTTGCCCGTACTGCACTAATACACCTAAGCTAAAAAATACCAAGGCTAAGCCAGCTGTAAGCCAGTAGCCCACGTTAAAATCGAACAGGCCTTGGCTTTTTGTCACTGTTTGCTGCGCTTGTTTTTCTTTTAGCCATAAAGAACTTAAGGCAGATATTTCGATAGGGGCTGGCATCCAGCCCATTAAAGCCACCATAAAACTAAGCATGGCAAGTTCATACGGTGAAGGACCCAGATAATCAGCAGGTGCCATTGGACCGTTACTAAATGCAATGGCAAGGGCAATCAAAGTAGCGAGCGTAAGCAGCCCCATAATGCCTTTGGCAACGTTATCTAGCGCTTTAAAGTGTCCAAGTAGTAATATAACTAAACATACACCCAGCAGCATCCAACAAAGTAAGGTTACTTCGATAACCACAGGTAAGGCGTAATGCAGTAAGCTTGCGGTAAGCAGTAATACGCCAGCGGTATTAACAACAGCGGCTACAATGTTTAAGCCAATAAAGCTGTAAAAATAAAACGGGCCTTTACTCTTATAGCCCTCCACTAGGCTATTTTTAGTCGCGAGTGTGTATTCCATACCAAAGCGAAAAAACGGATATTTTAAAACATTAACAACGAGGATAAGCCAAAATAGTTGCCAACCAAATATTGCTCCAGCTTGCGTAGAGGCAACTAGGTGAGATCCGCCAATAGCGGCTGTTGCCATGAGTATTCCAGGTCCAAGCGCACCTAGTCGAGACTTCCATACTGCTTTTATTGTGTGCATTAATTTCTCAAAATATGTGTGTTATACGCTGCTTTTATTAATTTTTTTGATTAATAAACTGCAAGAACGCATAACTTACCTAAATTACAGGCAATAAAAAAGAGCCATACGGCTCTTTTTTACAATACTTTGGAACTAAATTTTATTTAAGATCCATCTCTTGGATGATCTCGTGTGCTATTTCAGGTGTAGTGCTAACAGGCTTTTCGTGTAAGTTTGCTTTTATCTGCCCTTTTCGATGTTTTAGTGCCGCATCGAGTTTTTTAGCTGCGCTTGCAATGGCTGGGTACATAACTTCGTTTTCCCCTTTTACCGATATGCGCGTGCCTTCGTAATTAGTGCTAATTTCAGCTTGGATTTTATGATGCTCTTTTGACAAAATAATATCGAGTGCAATAAGCGATGGAAAGTGGCTCTCGATTTTTGAAAATTTTTCGTTGATGTGCTCTCTAATAGAGTCAGTAACTTCAACATGGTGACCAGAAAGATTAATTTTCATAGGGTATCCTTTTATTTGTTACCTCATAAATAGTATTGGGGGCTATTTAGATTAACACAAGGAAAAAAGAGAGATATTTGAGGTTTATTTGCGGTTTTTGGTGATTTAAATCATGCGTTGTGCAAAGTTTATGCAAAGCCCATAGTGCATGGGCTTTCAGACGTCTAGCTGTATTGATTAATCTGTGTACGAACAACAGTAGTCAGCAAAATCAGATACTTTTACTTTAAAGCTTACATTTGCATCAACATTAAACGATTCACCCGCGTTAAATGTTTTCCACTCACTTGCCCCTGGTAATAAAATATCCCATTGGCCAGCTAAAAGCTCCATGCACTCTTTTTGGTTTGTATCAAAAACAAACTCACCAGGTTGCATAAAGCCTAACGTTTTCGCTTCGCCATCACCTAAAATAACGGTACGGCTCGACACTTTTCCGTCAAAATATACATTGGCTTTTTTTACTACACTCACGTTATCGAACTTCGGCATTTTTAGCTCCTGCTATTAATTTAAGATTTTTATTTATAAATTTTATCGCACTACCTTGCCTGATAGCTTACTTTCTTGCAAGGAAAGCAGCATTGTTCAAGGTGAAGTTGCTTCATGTAAGGGCATAAAAAACCCGCAGCATGTGCGGGTTTTTCAATTACTTACTTTATTTAATCAAAGCGATTAAAAAAGCTCGTTTGCTTTGCTTACAATGTTTGCCACTGTAAAACCAAAGTGCTCAAACAGCTCACCAGCAGGTGCTGACTCACCAAAGGTAGTCATACCTACTACTGCGCCATTTAGACCTACGTACTTGTACCAGTAGTCAGCAATACCTGCTTCTACTGCTACGCGGCGTGTAACAGATGCCGGTAATACGCTTTCTTTGTACTCTGCGCTTTGATCTTCAAAGGCATCAGTACATGGCATAGATACAACACGTACCTTTTTACCTTGGCTGCGTAGCTCAGTTGCTGAATCTTGTGCTAGTTGCACTTCAGAGCCCGTCGCAATTAAAATAATTTCAGGATTGCCGTCACAGCTAAGGATGTAACCACCCTTTTTAACATCGCTTAATTGCTGTGCATCACGCGCTTGTTGCTCAAGACCTTGGCGAGTAAAGATTAACGATGTAGGACCGTCTTTACGCTCAATAGCTTGTTGCCATGCAATTGCCGACTCAACTTGGTCACATGGGCGCCAGTTGTATAAGTTAGGCGTTAAACGCATGCTTGCAATTTGCTCTACTGGTTGGTGAGTTGGACCATCTTCACCTAAACCGATTGAATCGTGCGTGTATACAAAAATGCTTGGTTGCTTCATTAATGCAGCCATACGTACGGCATTTTTTGCATATTCAACAAACATTAAGAACGTAGCACCGTAAGGAATAAAGCCTTTATGAAGGGCAATACCATTCATAATTGCCGACATACCAAACTCACGTACACCGTAGTAAATGTAGTTACCGCTTGCATCGTCGTGTGTTAAACCTTTAGAGCCATCCCAAATTGTTAAGTTTGAGCCTGCTAAATCGGCTGAGCCACCCATAAATTCTGGTAATAACGGACCAAATGCGTTTAATGCATTTTGTGATGCTTTACGAGACGCTGGGTTTGCTGGGTTTGCTTGTAATTGCTCAATGTACGCTTGAGATTTTTCAGCCCAATCGCCAGGCAGTTCGTTATTAATACGACGCTTATATTCAGCTGCAAGCTCTGGGTATGCTTTTGCGTATGCTGCAAATTTTTCGTCCCAGCTTGATTCAAGCTGCTGACCTTTTTCTTTGCTATCCCATTGTGCGTAAATATCATCAGGAATTTCGAACGCATCGCCAGTCCAACCTAAGAATTCGCGAGACGCTTTAATTTCGTCATCACCTAGTGGTGCACCGTGACAATCGTGGCTACCAGATTTATTAGGTGAGCCGTAACCAATAATTGTTTTACAACAAATTAGTGATGGTTTATCGGTAACACTTTTAGCTTCTGCAATTGCAGCACTTATAGCATCGCTGTCGTGACCATCAACACCACTAATTACATGCCAACCGTATGCTTTAAAGCGAGCTGGCGTGTCATCTGTAAACCAACCTTCTACTTCACCATCGATTGAAATGCCGTTGTCATCCCAAAATGCAACAAGTTTACCCAGACCTAATGTGCCTGCAAGTGAACCAGCTTCATGAGAAATACCTTCCATAAGGCAGCCATCGCCCATAAATGCATAGGTAAAGTGATCAACAATATCGTGACCTTCGCGGTTAAACTGTGCAGCTAGCGCTTTTTCAGCAATTGCCATACCTACGGCATTTGTGATCCCTTGACCTAATGGACCCGTAGTAGTTTCGATTCCTGGTGCATAGCCATATTCAGGGTGACCTGGTGTTTTAGAATGCATTTGACGGAAGTTTTTAATTTCGTCCAGTGGTAAGTCGTAACCACTTAGGTGCAATAGAGAATAGATAAGCATTGAACCGTGGCCGTTTGAAAGAATAAATCTGTCACGGTCAGCCCACTCTGGATTTGTTGGGTTGTGTTTTAGATAATCGCGCCATAATACTTCTGCGATATCAGCCATGCCCATAGGGGCTCCAGGGTGACCAGATTTGGCCTTTTGTACTGCGTCCATTGACAAGACGCGAATAGCATTTGCAAGTTCTTTGCGAGATGGCATGAATTCTCCTACCTTTATGTGTATTTGCGCGGGTATTTATGTGTTTGTTTATGCACCCAAGTAACTTGGGTTTGTTTATATAGACCATTCTTACTTATTGTGGGGGCTGTGTGCAATTAAAAACCCTATAAAAGTGAGGCATTATGAATATTTTTTAAGACCAAAAAGTTATTAGTAATTTTATTTAGACGTCTAGGCGTAAAAACACTATGCAAGGTGTTTTGTTTTCGATAAAATACGCCCCTTAATTTTTTAGCGCTAATACCGACGTTTGTGAAGCGCAATATTTGTGAGCAGAAATACAATGGCAAAACATTTATTTACTTCTGAATCAGTTTCTGAAGGTCATCCGGATAAAATCGCCGATCAAATCTCTGATGCGGTACTTGATGCTATCCTAGAGCAAGATTCTCATGCCCGTGTTGCGTGCGAAACTTACGTAAAAACAGGTATGGTTATGGTTGGTGGTGAAATCACTACTAGCGCATGGGTTGATATTGAAGAAATTACACGTAAAACAGTACGTGAAATTGGCTACACGCACTCAGACATGGGTTTCGATGCTGATTCATGTGCAATTTTAAACACTATTGGTAAACAGTCTCCTGACATTAACCAAGGTGTTGACCGTACTAGCCCAGAAGAACAAGGTGCTGGCGACCAAGGTCTTATGTTTGGTTACGCATGTAACGAAACAGAAGTGCTAATGCCTGCGCCAATTACTTACTCACACCGTTTAGTACAGCGCCAAGCGCAAGTACGTAAAAGCGGCGAGCTTAACTGGTTACGTCCAGATGCAAAATCTCAAGTTACTTTTGCATACGAAAATGGTAAGCCAGTAGGTATTGATGCTGTTGTACTTTCTACTCAGCACAGCGAAGACATTTCGCAAAAAGATTTAGTAGAAGCGGTGATGGAGACTATCATCAAGCCGGTACTTCCTGCAGAGCTTATTACAAGCGCGACTAAATTTTTCATTAACCCAACGGGTCGCTTTGTAATTGGCGGACCAATGGGCGATTGTGGTTTAACAGGTCGTAAAATCATCGTTGATACATACGGTGGTATGGCTCGTCACGGTGGTGGTGCTTTCTCTGGTAAAGATCCATCAAAAGTTGACCGCTCAGCTGCATACGCTGCACGTTACGTTGCTAAAAACGTAGTTGCGGCTGGCCTTGCTGATAAATGTGAATTACAAGTTTCTTACGCAATCGGTGTTGCAGAGCCTACATCTATCAGCGTTGAAACATTTGGTACAAGCAAGCTAGAAGAAAGCCGTTTAATCGAGCTTATTCGTGAACACTTTGACCTACGCCCTTACGGCTTAATTCAAATGCTTGATTTAGAGCGCCCTATCTACCTGCCTACAGCGGCTTACGGCCACTTTGGTCGTGACGAATTCCCTTGGGAACGTACAGATAAAGCAGACGCACTTCGCGCAGCTGCTGGCCTTTGATTGGCTAAGTAAATATAAAAAAAGCGCCAATTGGCGCTTTTTTTATATGTAAACTAATTGAGCAAAAGCAGCTTTAAAAGCTACTTTTAAATCTATTAATCCATTCCTTTAGTAAGTAACTGCCACGCTGTAGCCATATACTTATTATAAGCTTGCTCTGTTGCTACATCAATTGGTTCAAAAGGCTGCGGCTTAAGTGGTACTAAGTTAATCCGATCCTCTGGTTGAACTTTTTGATACTCATACATTGACGAAAAATCACCACGCCAAAGCTGTTCTGGTTTACGCACAGTTTGAAAACCAAATACAGTACGATCTTTAGGTTGATTTAATAGCGACTGGCCCATGCTATAAAATGTCGTATTTTGCGGTGCTATTAAGTTTAATAATGTAGGTGCAATATCCATATGGCTCGCTAATTGATCGCTCGATACCCAGTTTGGATTTACACCTTTACCATAAATAACAAGCGGTACATGTGTTAGTTCATATAGATCAGGGCGATGATGTAAATAACGGCGACTATAGTGATCACCTGTAATTACAAATAATGCATCTGGGTAGCGCTGCTCCATTTTACGAACAAATTGACCAAGCATTTTATCGGCATACCATAAATGCCCTAATACGTAAGGGTCTAATAAGTCATCATCTAAAGCTTGAATTTCCTTTGGATAGTCAGCAACTGATTTTAAAGGATACCCATACTTATCTAAATCTAAGTTAAATGGCCCGTGATAACTCCCACTCATGATTAAGTTAAAACTTTTTTCATCTGTTTTAGTATCGACTAAATCAAATAACTGACCATCATCAATTCCCCACACACCAGCACTTCCTTTACCTCCAGTGTCTGCAGCCGAAAATACTTTATCAGCTCCTTGTGAAAGCACATATTCGCCTATATTTTGCCATGACAGCAAGCCGCCATAATAAAATCGACTTTGATAACCTAGTTGCTCAAGTTGATTAAATATTGATAACTTACTCGCTGGTTTTTGTGGTCCAATACGGCTCATGTTAACGCCCGAAAACGCTATACCAGACATAAGGCTAGATAGCGAATTCATAGTACTGCTTGCTGCAGGTAATACATTATTTAAATATATACCTTTACTAGCTAAATTACGTAGTTCATTAGTTAAATTGAGCGATGTATATTTTTGCTGAAACGGCCAAGCATCATAACTTTCCATAACAATAAAAAACACTTGTGAAGGTGCCGCTAACATTGGCGCACTGGTTTTTTTCTCAAGCGTCGCTAAAGGGTTATCTATGTCAGGTGCATTTTTTCGTAAGTAAGGATTGTGACCATTTAAACCAAAACTTTGTAAATCATTATAATCTTTAATGGCATATATAAAGCTTCGAAACGGGTTTATTACAAGATTATTTACAAAAGCATCTGTCGTTACTGCTGACCATTTTCGAGAAGCAGGACGAGTTTCAAATGATCCTCTTATTGCACAAACAAATAAAACAATAATCAATGCAACTAAAATCGTACGCTTTAATATATTCGTGGTGAAAAGATGATTGATAGCACTATAGCTTTTCCTATCAACTAGTTTATTTATTTTAAATGCTATCGCTAATAAAATAACTAAACTAAGCAGGCTCCCCCACGGTTTATATTGCTCGATTACAGTTAATGCAATAGCTTGTTGATCGTCATTTAGCCCTTCAAACATAAAAAAGTTAAACTGGCTTCCATATTCAGCAATGTAAGTAATACTCGTTATACATAGTATTGTTGACGTAATGAAAAATATTCGGCTTGTATATATACGTGCTTTTCTAACCCATTGTCCTAAACGCAGAGGCTGTAAAATACAGTTTAAAATAAAAACAATACTAAAACAGACTCCCGTCGCGGCAGAATCAAATGCTAGACCCGCTTTTAATGTCGCGATTATTGAATCAATATCTAGTTCGGAAGTAATACGATCACTAAAATGAATTAAAAAGAAAATCCGAAAACCCATAAAAAGTAGTACACCAGCAAACCAAAGAGTAGCGATACGTCCGCTTTCTTTTACAAATTCTAGCCAGCGACTAGATGGAAGTGTGTGTGTGTTTAGCAAAATCCTGTACCTAATATATTATACCCCTAGGAAAACAATTTTACTTGTTTAAGCTACTTCAACAAGGAAATAGCTGTAATCACTTGTAATTAAAGAAAAAATTTTACATATAAAATATTCCATTCACATTTAATTGCAAGTAATGGAATATTCTATTGAAATACTAATCAACTTTTTCTATAAGTAATCTTTTGGGAAATAGATACGTTTAACAATTTTATTTTACATAGAGATACATTTATAAAGGGGTTCGGTTTATACTCGCTTCATTATAAAGCTTTAGGGATAGTTAAATGGCCGATAACTTTCGCGTTATATTTGCAGGACTTGCCGATAGCGTTGACATAAAAACAGCATGTACAAATTTAGCTACAAAATTAAAAACGTCAGATGAAAAAGTAGCTCTTTTTTTTAAAGGTAAGCCACTGTTTGCGCCAAGTAATAAAGACAAAGCATTAAAACAAGCTAAGTTACTAGCAAGCTTAGGCATTAAAAGTAAGCTTCAAGCTGTTTCAAACGCTATTCAAAATAGCTCTGCCCCTGCTGCAAACAACCAACGTGATGAACGTATTTTTGATGCACTCGATTACATCACTAGCAGCTTAATTCACCTTGAAGAAAAGTTAGACGAGCTAGAGCAACGCCTTCCTGAAGCTCAATTAAAAGCACCAGACGAAAATGTTGACGAATGGCAAGATGACGACCTAATGCTAGATGAGAATTTAGCGCCTCCTAAAAAACGCAGTAACTTACTTTTATATTCATTGATTGCAACTGCCACCATTTTGCTAGTAGTACTGGCTGTTTTTTTAATTTTTCCCGATTTATTCTCTTTTTAAGAATGGCTAATTAATTTAATGAGTAATAAACGCGCAAAAATAAGAGAAGAAATTCGTAACACCCGTAAAAACTTGTCAAATAATCAGCAAATAATTGCTGCGCAATCGCTAAAAATGAATTTTATTCAACATTTAAAAAGCGAAAAAACAACGAATTCAAAGCATATTGCCATTTACTTAAGTAACGATGGGGAGTTAGACACTTCATTGTTAATTAAAGAATTATGGAGTTTAAACCATACCGTTTACCTACCTATAATACACCCATTCAATGGCGCTAATTTACTCTTTCAGCGCTATGAGAAAAACTCACCCATGAGAGCAAATCGCTATGGTATCTTGGAGCCTAAGCTGAACTGCTCTCAAATATGCCCATTACCAGTGCTTGATTACCTCCTTATGCCATTAGTTGCATTTGATAAACAAGGTAATCGCCTAGGAATGGGAGGTGGGTTTTACGACCGGACTTTGGCGCGTTTACACGAACAAAATTGGCAAAAACCACAACTAATTGGCCTTGCACATGAATGCCAAAAAGTTGAGGCCCTACCAATCGAGTCGTGGGATGTACCACTTAAAACCATTATCACCCCAGATAAAACATACTGTTGGTAACAATTAAATTTGATTACTAACCGCATATTTCTGACATACATGAGCACAAAGCAATGACACAAGACGAATTAAAAAAAGCAGCTGCTTGGGCAGCACTCGAGTTTGTAAAAGAAAACACCATTGTAGGTGTGGGTACAGGCTCTACTGTTAATCACTTTATTGATGCCCTTGGCTCAGTAAAGGACACTATTGTAGGCGCTGTATCAAGCTCAGAAGCCTCAACCGCGCGCCTACAAGCGTTGGGTATTGAAGTATTTGAGCTTAATAACGTTGCTGCTTTAGATGTATACGTTGACGGCGCTGACGAAATAAACGCTCAAAACGAAATGATTAAAGGCGGCGGCGCAGCGCTAACACGTGAAAAAATAGTAGCGGCAGTTGCAAAACAGTTTGTGTGTATTGTTGATGACACAAAACTGGTAGATACATTGGGCGACTTCCCGCTTCCGGTAGAAGTTATTCCAATGGCGCGCAGCTACGTTGCACGAGAATTATTAAAACTTGGTGGTGACCCTGTTTATCGCCAAGGCGTAGTTACCGATAATGGTAACGTGATATTAGATGTATTTAACTTAAAAATTACCAATGCTAAACAACTTGAAGCACAAATAAATTCAATTGTTGGCGTAGTTACCAACGGCCTATTTGCGATGCGAGGTGCTGATAAAGTGATTATCGGTACCAAAAATGGGCCACAAATTAAATAGGATGAGGTTATGAGTAAGGTATCGTTAGCAAAAGACAAAATTAAAATTCTCTTGCTTGAAGGTGTTCACCAAAGCGCTGTTGAAACGCTAAAACGTAACGGTTACAGCAATATCGATTACGTTAAAACATCCTTACCTGAGGACGAGCTTAAAGAGCGCATTAAAGATGTTCACTTTGTAGGACTTCGTTCTCGTACTCATATTAACCAAGCCGTATTAGACTCAGCTGACAAACTAGTTGCTGTTGGGTGTTTTTGTATTGGTACAAACCAAGTTGATTTAGATGCAGCACGCGAACGCGGTATTGCTGTATTTAACGCACCATTTTCTAATACTCGTTCAGTTGCTGAACTTGTACTTGGTGAAATCCTACTTTTATTACGCGGTATTCCAGAGCGTAATGCAGCGGCTCATCGTGGTGGCTGGTTAAAAACAGCAAATGGTTCGTTTGAAGCACGAGGTAAAACTTTAGGTATTATTGGCTACGGTCACATTGGTACTCAGCTAGGTATTATGGCTGAAAATATCGGTATGAACGTGGAGTTTTATGATATCGAAGATAAGTTATCACTAGGTAATGCAACACAAGTTCATAACCTAACTCAGCTGTTACAACGCTCTGATATTATTAGCTTACATGTACCAGAAACACCGCAAACTAAAAACCTTATTGGTAGCGCAGAACTTGCTGTTATGAAGCAGGGGTCTATTTTGATCAATGCCTCACGCGGAACTGTGGTTGATATTGATGCTCTTGCAGAAGCGCTTACAGAGAAAAAACTAAGTGGTGCAGCAATCGATGTGTTCCCTACTGAGCCAGAATCTAACGATGAAGAATTTGTATCGCCACTGCGCCAATTCGACAATGTTATTTTAACGCCGCACATTGGTGGTTCTACACAAGAAGCACAAGAAAACATTGGTATTGAAGTAGCGGGTAAACTGGCTAAATACTCAGATAATGGCTCAACTATTACTGCGGTTAACTTCCCTGAAGTATCGCTGCCTGAGCTTGCTAATCGTAGCCGTTTATTACACGTACACCACAACCGCCCTGGTGTACTAACGCAAATTAACCAAGCGTTTGCACAGCACGGTATTAATATTGCTGCGCAATACCTACAAACAGACGCATCTATTGGTTATGTAGTTATTGATGTAGATACAGATCAATCTGAGGTAGCACTTAAAGAACTAAGCGCTGTTGAGGGTACAATTAGAGCACGTATTTTACATTAATAAATACTTTTTATATTAAAAAAGGGTCCATATGAACCCTTTTTTGTATTTAGATTACATATATTTTCTTAAATATTTTTTGAATACCGGATCTGTTGCAGCCAACTCTTTTTGCTCAGCTAATATCTCTTTTAAAATAGCACCTGAGGTAAGCGGGTTTGCAAGTACCACTCTAAATACAACTGTAGGTTGATTATCGTATTTAGAAGGCGTTAAACGAGTACGTGATACAAATGAGCGACCAGACTCTCGCTGACGTTTTTGCATACTGGCAGTAAAACGATTCAATGAAGCAAAAATATCTAACCGAGTTGCAGCATCTGCATCGGCTATTGCTTGTTTAATTTGCTTAGGTACATAACGATACGTTAATAAGCACAATTCAGGTTCTGAAATAAGCTCAAAGTCTTCATCAGCTTTAATTAAATCAGCAAAGTAATGTGCTTTTTTGATGCTTCGATCAATCAGCATTTCGTAACCTTTACGACCAATAACACGTAAGCAAGCATGTACTAACATTGCCATACCAGGTCGGCTGCCTTCAAGCGTGTGGCTACCTAAGTCTTTTGAACCTTTACGTAATATGTACTCAGCGTGATGCTCTATTGCATCTGTGGCAGCGGGATCTTTAAATAAAACTAAGCCAGCTCCCATTGGTACATACATTTGTTTATGTGCATCGATGGTAATTGAATCTGCTCGCTCAATCCCTTTTAGTAAAGGGCGATGCGTGTTCGATAAAAGGGTCGCTCCTCCCCATGCAGCATCTACATGAAAATGGCAGTTAATGTCTTGTGCTAAGTCGGCCATTTCATCAAGTGGGTCAATATTACCGGTTTCGGTTGTACCCGCTACCCCAATAATCGCCATTACTTTAATGCCTTGCGATTCAAGCTCACGTGCTTTTTCGCGCATAGCTCCTACATCAACTTTATTCTTTTCGCAGGTTTTAATACCAATTAAGTTATCGCGACCAATACCGAGTAAATCAACTGATTTACCTAATGAGTAATGTCCGCGTTCTGATATTAATACTGCTAAACCTTTATAGCCGTAATGCAGCATACCGGCAATTAGGCCTTGTGCGCCAATACCTCTAAAATCACCATCGGGTTTTAATAAGCGGTTTCGCGCAATCCAAAGCGCAGTAATATTAGCAACCGTTCCACCTGAGCAAAATGCACCTAATGAGGTTTTAGCACTGTGCATCCATTTAGAATAAAACGAATCTTCTTGCCCATAAGCTAAATGATGCATCATTCCAAGCACTTGACGCTCAAGAGGCGTAAACGCTTTAGACGTTTCTATTTTTACTAGATTTTGATTTAGCCCTACCATCAATTTTGATAGCGGTAATAAAAAATGCGGCAAGGCAGAGGTCATATGACCAATAAAGCTAGGCGCAGCTGTATGCACAGAATGCGCAACAAGTTGCTCCATTATGTCTTGGGCATAAGCAGATACAAACGTTGGATCCTCTGGGATCACTGCCGACTGAAAATCTTTTTCGATTTCATGTAATGGTTTTTCAATTGCCGCTATATTTTCGTTTAGAAAACCTGCTAAATTACTCGAAATTTCAAGCTCGATTTTGCTTAAAGTTGAGTCTGGCGCTTCAGGTACAGTAAATATACGCTTAAGGCTTTCTTTAGAGGCGACGGCACAACGCTTTTGATCCATCTCAATACCTAGTGTGTGTAGCTAAAACACGCGCTTACCCATCAAAAACGCCTATTTTTTTAGGACATTTAGAGCAATCGTGTTTCTTTAAAAATTGCGCTAACTTTACTGCAATATAACTAAAATGTCTCGTTTAAACCTATAAAAGCAATCAAAGCGATGACAAAAAAATGATAATTTAATTAAAACTCTACCAAACCTAATTATTTATTGGGCATTTACTTATTTTGGGTATAATAAATTTGATAACAAAAAAGGGACACATATGCCAGAAGGAAGAGTCAAAGTTAGTTGGATAGTGGCAGGCTTTAGCTTGTTTTTAATAAGCTTGCTTACCTACGTTTACTACACTTACCAAACTACGCGTGCTGAAATAATGCAGTCGGTTGATAATCGCTTACTTAATGCCGCCACCAGCGTTAAACATATCTTAGGTGAAAATTACCTAAGTGCGGTTAATCAAGGCGACAACATAAGTTTTTCTTACTATCAAAATAAGAGTAAACAGCTCTCTGAGTTCGCTCAAGCACTTGATATTGCTTATGTGTATTCAATGATTTTAAAAGACGGAAAGGTTCTTTTTAGCTCATCAAGCTACACGCAAGACGATCAGAATAATGGCAAAGTAACTCAATTTTTAGATCTCTACCCTGAAGCTACCGATGCCAATATAAGTGCTTTTTATTCAACAGAACCTATATTTGAAATATCGAGCGATCAGTGGGGCCACTTTAAAACTATTTTTATTCCTTACGTTGACCCTATTAACGGCAATACCTATTTAACGGGTGCCGATATAACTATTTACAATTTAAACGAACAACTTAAAGAAAGTGTGTCGAAAGCTGCTGCAATGGCTAGCTTCTTCTTTTTTATCGCGATACTTGTTGCCGCTATATATATTTATTTACTAAAGCGCTCTTTAGCAACTGACTCTAGTACTGGTTTTTCAAATCATATTGCTCTTGAGTACTTTATTAAAAAAAGTAATGCACATCACATGCAGTTAGCCGTTATTTGGGTTAATGAAATAGAAGATATAAACAGTTTCTACGGCACTGAAGTGGGTGATAAAGTAATGAAAAACTTACTTATTCACTTTAAGCTCAGAAGCTCTGCGCATTGCCATATATACAGGCTAGCAACCAATAAAATAGTATTACTCGCGCCAAAAGAAATGAGTAATGACGAATTTACCGAGCTCGTAAAAACATATAACTTTAATACCCCAGTGTTAACTGATCCTTTTATTTATATAACCCTATGTGCAGGTATTGCCAGTGGTAATAAATCGCTACTACTTGAAAACGCTCATATAGCAGCGCTGCAAGCTAAACAAGGCAGGCATAATGTAGTTAACTACTCAAAAGCGCTACACGATGTAAAAACGCAATATCAATACAATGTAGAAATGGCTAAAGAGGTGCGTGAAGCGTTTGATAACAACCGTATAGTGCCTTACTTTCAACCCATTATTGATACTAATACCAATAAAGTTGTTCAATACGAATGTTTAGCTCGAATGGTAACAGCCCAAGGTGAAGTATTAAAACCTGATGCATTTTTAAATGTTGTTACTCGCTCAAGAATGGACGGCATACTGACCCGTACTATATTTTCACAATGTGTTAGTCGCTTTAGAAAAACAGATATTTGCTGGAGTTTAAATATAACTGCACAAGATATGCTCGACCCTAATTTAAGTGAGTTTATTGCGGACGAACTTAAGCGTTATCCGCATCCTGGTAATATCACACTAGAGCTTTTAGAAACCCAAGCTATTGCTAACTTTTCTGAAGTAAAAGCATTTATTGGAATGGTTAAAACGAAAGGCGTTAAGGTTATTATTGATGACTTTGGTAGTGGTTATTCAAATATATCAAACGTACTTAAGCTTGAAGTAGATGGTATTAAGCTCGATGGCGCACTAATAAAGCAAATAGTGAATGACAAAGACATCTACTTGTTTATTGAACATATAGCCAGTTTTGCTAATCAACTTGGTTTACAATTAATGGCAGAATCCGTAGAAAATGCAACCATAGTAACCGCACTTAAAAAGGCGAATGTGACACTAATGCAAGGCAACTATTTTGCCCACCCAGTGCCACATGTTAATACGGTTACAGAGGAATTAGCACTTTAACTTACTTTAGCAAGGTAAGTTTATAACGAGTCGGTGGCTTTGCTGGCCACTGGCCCAGTATTTACGCTCAAAAGGCGTAATTGCATCGTTTGACTCATAAAGTGTTACATCGCAAGGGTTGCCTGTTAATTCAAGCGCCCGAGCAAACTCCTTAACGTAAATATCCCAATTGCTGCGCACTTCTAATTTTCCACCTAACTTAACGATAAATGGAAAAATAGCTGCGCCATGCCAGCGCCTACGAATATGCTTAGATTTAGGCCACGGGTTTGGATACAACAAATAATGGTGCGTAGGTTGCCAATTAGCAGCAACCGCTAAACGCCAAAAGTCATTTAAGTCTGCTTGCACTAAGATGTACTGACCACTGTCGGTTTGCTTATATTCAACATCGTGCTTATCTAAGCGGTGCGACGATTTATCAATACCGATTACAAGTGCATCAGGATGGCGCTTAGCTAAGTTAGCTGAGCTTTCACCTACGCCACAACACGAATCTAAAATAAGCGGGCCACTAAAGGCTTGTACTTTGGCATTAACCTCGTCAAATGCGGCTTGGGTATGAGCTGCAATTGGCTTTTTAAATTCAGCATCTAAGTGCTTATTTACTATTTCATCAAGCTTTTCGTGAATACCCGCTTGATTAGATACAATACTACGTGAATTTGCATCACTCATTAGTGTCTTAGCCCCACACCTTTTTTGATCAATGTAAGCGCCAATGTAAATAACGCTGTTATAAATACTAAAATAACCCCAAGAGCCACGCTCAAATCAACATCCGACACACCTAAAAAGCCATAACGAAATGCGTTAACCATATAAATTATAGGGTTGATTTGTGATACATTCTGCCAAAACTCAGGCAGCAACGTAATTGAATAAAATACACCGCCTAAGTAAGTTAATGGCGTTAGTATAAAGGTGGGGATAATGCTTATATCGTCAAAACTATTTGCGTAAATTGCATTAATTAAACCACCTAAAGCAAACACAGCTGAGGTTAAAATAACCGTCGCCATAATTACAAAAATATTATGAATTTGGATATCAACAAATAATAACGACACACAGGTCACTATAAAGCCCACCATAATACCGCGTGTCATACCGCCACCCATATAACCTAGAACAATGATGTAGTTAGGTACAGGTGCAACTAAAAGCTCTTCAATGCTTTTTTGAAACTTTGTTGAGTAAAAACTAGAGGCTACGTTGGAATAGGAATTAGTAATAACCGACATCATTATAAGGCCAGGTACAATAAACTCCATATAACTAAAGCCGCCCATATCACCAATACGTGAACCAATTAAGTTACCAAAAATAACAAAATATAAGCTCATCGTAATTGCTGGCGGTACTAAAGTTTGCACCCAAATACGTAAAAAACGGATACACTCTTTAATCCATAAACTCTTTAAGGCTACACCATATTTAAACATTTATTCGCCCCGCCCTTGCTCTAGTAATCCTACAAATAACTCTTCTAATCTGTTTGCTTTATTTCGCATACTCAACACAGTATTACCTTGAGCTGTTAATGCACTAAATACAGCATTTAGCCCTTGAGATTTAGCGACTTCCACTTCAACAGTATGATCGTCCGTCATCGTAAACTTATAACCTTCAAGCGTGACAGGGCTTGCTGGCACTTTTAAGTCTAAAATAAAGGTTTCTTTATCAAGTTTTGCAAGCAATGCTTTAATAGTAGTGTTTTCAACAATTCGGCCATTATCGATTATGGCGATGTTTTTACACAGTAACTCTGCTTCTTCAAGGTAGTGTGTAGTTAAAATAATAGTAACGCCTTGCTCATTTATTTGGCGTAAAAAATCCCACATTGAACGACGAAGTTCTATGTCTACCCCCGCTGTTGGCTCATCAAGTATAAGCAACTTAGGTTCGTGCATAAGGGCACGCGCAATCATTAATCGGCGTTTCATACCGCCTGAAAGCGTACGTGCTTGTTTGTCTTTTTTCTCAAGTAAGCCAAGCTGCGCTAAGTACTTATCAGCACGTTTGTGGGCTTCGCCACGTGGCACACCATAATAACCGGCTTGGTTAACAAGTATTTGGCTAAGTGTTTCAAACTGACTAAAGTTAAACTCTTGCGGCACTAAGCCTAAATGCGCTTTTGCAGCTTCTAAATCAGTATCAATATTACAACCAAATACTTCTACCTTGCCTTTTGTTTTATTAACAAGTGACGAAATAACACCAATAGTGGTTGATTTACCTGCTCCGTTTGGACCAAGTAGAGCGAAAAAGTCGCCCTCTTTAACTTGTAAATCAACGCCTTTAATAGCCTCAACACCATTTTTGTAAACCTTGGTAAGGCCTTCTATATTTAAAGCAATATTTTGCTTATTCATTACTTACCCTCACCATAACCCCAACGTTTTGTTAGGTTATGTTCAATGTTTAAATGATCTAAAATTCTTGCCACCATAAAATCGACTAAGTCTTCAATACTTTGTGGCTTATGATAAAAACCAGGCGCTGCTGGCATTATGGTCACACCTAAACGAGATAACTTAAGCATGTTTTCTAAATGAATTTCGTTAAATGGTGTTTCGCGCGGCACTAAAATTAACTGTCCGCGTTCTTTAATAACGACATCAGCGGCGCGCTCTAATAAGTTATCTGACGCCCCTACTGCAATTGCAGAAACCGACCCAGCACTGCATGGACATACCACCATTTTTTTAGGTGCAGCAGAGCCCGAAGCCACAGGGCTAAACCAGTTATCTTTACCGTATACTTTTAACTGCTCAGATTTAGCATTAAACAGCGTACTTAACTGCTCAGTGGCTTTATCTTCGTTACCAGAGAGCTTAATATTTGATTCTGTATCAAGCACCACTCGTGCTGCACTTGAGATAAGTACGTAAACTTGAAATTGCTGCTCAAGCAATACTTCAAGCAACCTTAAACCATAAGGTGCACCTGATGCACCGCTAAAAGCGAGCGTAATTCTATCTTTAAATTGCACACTATTCTCCGCTGTATTTATCAGCTAAACCATCAACAAGGTGTTGATGAAGGCCATTAAAACCACCATTGCTCATAATTAAAATATGTTGATTAGGCTCAATATTTTCAAGCACCGTATCAATAATTGTTTGTGTGCTGCTAAAGCACTGCATACCCGCTTTATCTGCTTGCTCTTTTAGCGACCAATTTAGATTCTCTGGTTCAAAAAGTAGTACGTCATCAGCATCACGCAGTGAATCTAATAATGTATATTGATGCACACCCATTTTCATGGTGTTTGAGCGCGGCTCTAAAATAGCGATAATTTTTTCATCGCCTACTTTCGCGCGCAGTCCTGCAAGCGTAGTTTTAATTGCTGTTGGGTGATGCGCAAAATCGTCATACACCTTAATATTATTTATATCAGCCTTTAGCTCCATACGCCTCTTAGGGCTAATAAACTCACTTAAGGCATCAATACTATGATCAACAGCTATACCCACATGGCGCGCTGCTGCGATAGTCATAATTGCATTTTTAACGTTATGTTCGCCTATTGCTTGCCAGCAAACAGTGCCCTGCTTTTCGTTATTTAAAAGTACATTAAACTCACTACCATCGGCTTTTATTAATTCATAGCTCCAATCATCGCCTAGCGTTTCGCTTTCGCTCCAAAGCCCTTGTGCTATTACGTCATTAAGCGCTACGTCTTGCTTAGGCCAAATTACCTTGCCGCTTTGAGGTAATGTACGCATTAAGTGATGAAATTGTTTTTTTATTGCGTTTAAATCTTCGAAAATATCAGCGTGATCGAATTCAAGATTATTTAAAATAAGTGTACGCGGAAGGTAATGGACAAACTTACTGCGCTTATCAAAAAAAGCAGTGTCGTATTCATCGGCTTCAATAACAAAAAATGGCGTTTCACCGACTTTGGCCGATACACCAAAATTTTGGACTATGCCGCCAATTAAAAACCCTGGTTTTAAACCTGCGTACTCTAACACCCAAGCAAGCATACTTGCTGTGGTTGTTTTACCATGCGTACCGGCGACAGCAAGTACCCACGAGTTTTGTAATAAATTATGTTTAAGCCATTCAGGGCCTGAGGTGTAAGGCAGACCTTTATCAAGCACATATTCTACGCACGGGTTACCACGGCTCATTGCATTACCGATTACTACCATATCTGGCTTTGGCTCTAATTGAGATACGTTGTAGCCTTGAGTCAGTTCAATGCCAAGCTCTTCAAGTTGCGTACTCATTGGTGGGTAAACGTTTTGATCAGAACCCGTTACTTTATGACCTAATGATTTAGCAATGGCTGCAATTCCACCCATAAACGTGCCACAAATGCCCAAAATATGTATATGCATATACTTTCCTTAAATCGTATGCTCACTTTACAGCTATGCAAAGTTTAGTGGCGCTATAATGCCAAAATTCGTGCTTAGTTACTATGTACGTCTGCACAATTCACTCGTGCCAAAAACACGTTAATTAGTTTTTTAAACGCTAAAAATCAAAGAATAGGCAAGTTCACCTACCCTGTATTGCTTTTAATCAATTATTATCAATGTTATAAACCAGCTTGCTGTATAACTTTAAAACTTAAAAACTTAAAAAGGACTTAATATGAAAAAACTATTCTTTATAGCCTGTATTTTACTTAGTCAAAAAAGCTTTGCTTTGGAATTTGCTAAGTACCCAATAGAACTAAGTTCGGGCGAAGGCGTTAATGTTGTTATTGCCCCAACAACAGATAAAAAACAAGCTTTAGTAAAAGTAACAGGCATAAACCATGATATTGATGGCATTGTATTTTTAACCGATTTAAAACCTCATGGTAGTAATAAAGCTTACAAATATACTTACGATGGTACACAAAGAAGTTTAGTAAGTGTTGAGGAAGCCTACCGCTGTTGCTCTTACAATCTTTATATTCCAGACACTCGTGATGGAATTTACTTATCAAAAAAAGAAGAGTCAAACCCTGCCATTGTTGAAGATTTAAAAGCGCAATACGATCAACAATTAAATAAAGGTACTCAAGCTAAACTAGCGAAGTTTAATCGTGAAAAGCATTTAGGGTATCAACAAAAAAATATAGCTGCCGCTAATAGCGAAATAGATAAGCAATGCGGATTAAAAATAAATACCAATGTTGATTGGGAAAGCATTGATGATGAAAACCTAAAAGAATATCCAGTGGGTTCATTTTGTGCACAAGTTGCAAACGAAATGGCATACATGTGCGAAAAAGACCAAAGTTTTAAAAACGATATAGCTCAGTTCAATGCTATCGAATGTAAATTTACTAATGAGCTAAAACTACGTAAAAATGGTAATACACTTATATTTAAAACAGCGCCAAAAGCCGCTAACCAACGCCGCTTTATTGAAGCTTATTTATTAAATTTATAAGCTGAGTTTAAAACCAAAAAAAGCACCTAAAGGTGCTTTTTTTGGTTTTACTAATTAAGTTTGTTTATAGCGTTAAAAATACTATCAAACCTATACCGAGCAATAAACGATATATCACAAATGGCAACATACCCATTCGCTCTATTACTTTTAAAAACATAAATATACAGGCATAAGCCGATAAGAACGATAACACCACACCTAGTAATAATGTATTCCAATCAACCACATGGTCACCCAAAGCAAGCTCTGCAGTATAATAAAGCCCCATCATAGAAATAATTGGAATTGCCAGTAAGAACGAAAAACGCGCTGCGCTTTGCTTATTCATTCCAAGCATTAAACCAGCAGTCATCGTGATACCTGAGCGAGAAGTTCCCGGGATCATTGCAACAGCTTGTGCAAAACCAATAATAAGTGCTGTTTTCCAATTAAGCTGATAAATAGTTTTAATTTGCTTACCTTTTACATCCGCGTACCAAAGCAATAAACCAAACACAATTGTGGTAGTAGCAATTACCCAAGCGCTTCGTAGGTACAACTCTATAAAGTCTTTTAAAAGTAAGCCTAAAATAGCGGCAGGCACAGTGCCTAAAATTATCCACCAACCTAGCTTACTATCATCAGTAGTACCCTGTGCTCCAAAGGATTTAAACCACGCACTGAGTATGTCGACGACCTCTTTGCGAAAATAAATAACAACGGCAATTAAAGTACCAACATGTACTGCCACGTCAAACGCAAGCCCTTGATCTTCCCAGCCTAAAATTTGCGATGGGAGAATTAAGTGCGCAGAACTAGATATTGGTAAAAACTCAGTAAATCCCTGTATGAGGGCTAAAATAATTATTTCGATGATACTCATGGGTTAGAAAACTCCACCTTCCATAGCTTTTGTTGAGGGTTATTATATTCATTCCATAACTGCGCAATCGTTTGTTTAGCTACAGGATGATAGAAATCTGGGGCAACCTCGCTAAGAGGTTGTAATACAAATGCGTTTTTAGTTATTTCATCTCGTGGTAATTGTGCTGGAGAAGCGCAAATTACATCATCATAAAATAGTAAATCTAAATCGAGCGTTCGTGGACTAAATTTTTTATCGTTCGCTGTGCGTCCATTATCACGCTCTATTTGTTTTAATAAAGCGCATACATCAACAAGCGACATATCAGTTGTAGCGCCAACGACTGAATTATAAAAATTATTGCCAGCAAACCCAACTGCTTCACTTTCAAAAACAGACGAGTGTACAATATGTTCAAAGTGCTGCTTAAGTGCAATTAATGCACATTGTATATAATGCGCTTTATTTATATTTGACCCTAGGCTGATATAAATTTGAGCCATTTAGTCAGTTGCCTTAACACGTGTAATTTCAACACCTACAGTTTGCGCTTGTGCTACTGCTGCTGGTTTACTTACTCTTATAGTAACTTGTGGAGTATTAAACTCGCTTAAAATAATATGCGCTAATTGTTCAACTAAAGTTTCTAGCAACTCTACAGGTTTTAAAGTGCAGTGCTCAATAACTCGCTCACTTACTTTTGAGTAATCGAGTGCTAAATTAATATCGTCATTTTCAGCTGCAGGCTTAATATCGCTTAGCATTTCAATATCAAAATAAAGGCTCTGTTTACTTTCTTTTTCAAAGTCGTACACTCCAATAATAGTGTCGACGTGCAATTGAGATATAAAAACCTTATCCATTGATACTCCAAATAACAACAAACTACTAAGCAACTATACTAAGCATCAATAAAATTAATACTGTATATGGTTTAGCCAGTGTTTAAATATGTAAAAATAACTTCTACAATAGCAAAATAACTAAACTAGCTATTAAATAGCCTGTTAATAATTTTTACGATAAATTTTGCTGCCAATAATAGCCTAAAAGCACTATCAATTGGTATAGCAATTAAAAAATAAGGAAGCGCGTGTTAGCCACTATAATGTTTGTTTTAGCTTATTTACTTGGGTCGATTTCGTCGGCTATTTTAGTGTCGCGGTTGTTCAAACTCCCAGACCCTCGTAATAGTGGTTCTAATAACCCAGGAGCTACAAATGTTTATAGATTAGGCGGAGCATTTCCGGCTTGCTTGGTTCTAGTGTTTGATATTTTAAAAGGCACTATTCCGGTATGGGGGGCTTATTTTTTAGAAGTTGAACCTTTAGAGCTTGGTTTAGTCGCAGTAGCTGCTTGTTTAGGTCATATGTACCCACTGTTTTTTAGCTTCAAAGGCGGTAAAGCCGTAGCAACGGCATTTGGCTCATTATTACCTATTGGCTTATCATTGGCAGGTTTACTTGTGTGTACTTGGTTAGTTATAGTGGCAATAACACGCTATTCATCACTGGCGGCGCTTGTAGCTGTATCTTTAGCGCCCTTGTATACATGGCTAATAAAGCCACTTTATACTCTTCCCGTTACTTTTATCACGCTGTTAATTATATTTCGTCACCGTACTAATATTATTCGATTATTTAGTGGGGAAGAACCAAAAGTGGGTGCTAAAAAAGCACCCAACGATGAAAACAAAAATATCTAAAATATGAGTCATTAAATCGGCTCAAGGCTATCTATAGGCCAACGAGGTTTTGTTTTCATATCAAGCGTGGCAAATTGCCCTGCTTTTAAACGTTGCATTCCGGCATAAGCAATCATTGCACCATTGTCGGTACAAAATTCAGTACGCGGATAAAAAACTTCGCCTTTCATACCTTTCATTACGCGTTCAAGCTGCAGTCGAAGCTGTGTATTTGCACTTACGCCACCGGCGATTACTAAACGCTTAATACCTGTTTGTTTAAGCGCTCGCTTGCACTTAATAACCAGCGTATCAATAACCGCCGTTTGAAATGCATGCGCTATATCAGCTTTAGTTTGATCGTCGTCGTCATTTTCACGAATCGTGATTGATGCCGCTGTTTTTAAACCACTAAAACTAAAATCAAGACCTGGCTTGTCGGTCATAGGGCGAGGAAATACAAAGCGCTTTGCTACGCCTTGTTCAGCCATTTTAGCTAAGCGCGGGCCACCGGGGTAATCAAGACCAAGTAACTTAGCCGTTTTATCAAAGGCCTCGCCTGCGGCATCATCAACTGACTCACCTAGTACTTCGTATTGTCCAATACCCGCTACTTTAACCATCATGGTATGACCGCCCGATACAAGCAATGCAATAAACGGAAACTCAGGGGTATTTTCCTCAAGCATCGGAGCAAGTAAATGCCCTTCCATGTGATGTACTGCTACCGCAGGTATATCCCAGCCGTATGCTAATGAGCGACCAATAGACGTACCTACCAATAATGCACCAACTAGACCTGGGCCTGCAGTATAAGCAATACCGTCTAAATCTTCAGGGCCACAACCTGCTTGTGCAAATGCTGCATCTATAAGTGGTAATGTTTTACGAACATGATCGCGCGATGCAAGTTCCGGCACTACACCGCCGTAATCAGCGTGTACTTTTACTTGGCTGTATAATTGATGAGCTAACAAGCCTTTTTCGTCGTCATATATTGCAATACCCGTTTCATCACATGACGATTCAATGCCTAAAATTCGCACTGTACTTCTCCTGCCTTTTAAATTCTACTTTGCTTCTTTTATAACGTAAGACCAATATTTGTTTGGCCATCTTCAAGGGCAAACTTTTTGAGTGCCTTTACGCTATCAGAGGTAATACGCCCCATATTTTCTACAAAATCAATTAGCTCACCTAATACTTCAATTTCGTACTGCATTAATGGGTGCTCTCTCACTGCTGTGTTATCAGCAATCTCACCTTCAACCGTCATTTGATATTCAATAAAGCGAGCCACTGTTGCTTGAGATATTTTGCTCACACTAATGAACTCTTGCTCATCTTGCGCCACTAAACCGTGCATTAAGCTAAGTAAAGACGTTGCAGCATCAATAGCAGGATAAGTACCAAACATATCAAAATCAGCAAGTTCAGGAACATTTGGCTCTATTTTTTCAACTTGTTTTTCGAGATCTATTTTACTTTTAGGCAGTAATATTTTTTCCCAACAAACATTAAGCGAATTACGTAATAAGGTTTCATCACCAAAACCTGTTGCTTCGCTAAATAAACCGTAATTTGGCAGCATTCGCTCTATTAAAGCACTTGCTAAAACAGCCTTTTGTAAATAGTTAAGCTCTCTAATACGCTGAAAATTATTTGCTTTAGTCATTCTTTAACGTCTCACACGACCAACAAAAATCAAATGTTGATCCATTATGCTCATTACAGTTAGGGCACACCCAATCTGGAGCGGATTGTTTTACTTGTTGATAGTTTACCAATATTTGGCGCGCATGGCGCTCTTTTATCGCATAAACCTGCACACTAACTTGCGCCTGATCAAATGGAATTTCTCCTAATGCGCCTTGGAGCATCTCGCCTTTTATTTTACATTCAATACCACCAGTTTGTATTAAACCTTTAATAATATTAGCTTCAAGGGTGTTTTCGGCTTTATAAATTGTGATCCACTGAAAAGAGCTATCTGTTGTGTTGTTATTATTAATATTTTGCAATACTCACCTCATTTATTTTGTGTTAACAATATCCTACGCTAAATTATTAGCATACTAACATGCTGCACTTTTAAGGAATCAACATGACACTAACAACTCCGGGCTTACTTTTTCCGGCCATATCGCTGCTATTACTTGCCTATACAAACCGATTTTTAGTTTTAGCGCAATTAATTAGGGAGCTAAATGCGCGTGAAGGTGAATCTATTCGGCCTGTTGTAGTGGCTCAAATCACTAACTTACGTAAACGTATTAAGCTAATTAGAACGATGCAAGTGTACGGGGTAGCCTCTTTTCTACTGTGTACACTATCAATGTTTGCATTATTTATTGAGTTTAATGCCACAGGAATTATTTTATTTGGCATTAGCTTAGCTTGCTTAAGTTTATCGTTATTAACGTCTTTATTTGAAATACATATTTCCTGTGATGCAATCGAGATAGAACTACAAAGCATTGAAAATAAACCGCTAAGCAGCCGAATAAATAGAAATTTTGTAAAATAGAGTCTTATAAATAAAACACTCTATTATTTGTCACAATCATGTTGTATGAACGCCCCTTTTTGGGGCGTACTTTTTTATTAATTAGGGCGTGTTGATCTTTGTGGTATGAAAAACAAACAGCATGAAGATAAGGTATAATTGAATTCGCCAGAAAACTTTACACCGAACCTACATGCCAAGATTAATGTTAACAGACGGGACATGGAATGTCTTATCAAAAGTAATGTACTTAAGTGGTCGAATTTATAATAAGCCCGACCATAGAAAAACGCTCGAAGGCATACTGTATAAGATGCGCA
>NZ_JASDCB010000038.1:0-36290 GCF_030408135.1 Pseudoalteromonas sp. APC 3691
TGCGCATCTTATACAGTATGCCTTCGAGCGTTTTTCTATGGTCGGGCTTATTATAAATTCGACCACTTAAGTACATTACTTTTGATAAGACATTCCATGTCCCGTCTGTTAACATTAATCTTGGCATGTAGGTTCGGTGTAAAGTTTTCTGGCGAATTCAATTATACCTTATCTTCATGCTGTTTGTTTTTCATACCACAAAGATCAACACGCCCTAGTTCATTTCGAGCACCTAGTTCACTAGGTTTAAATGTTTTGCTTACTTCTAGCGCCCTAAATATTTTTCTAGTATCACGCCCCATAATGACAAAGCCATAATCATTATCGATTGCATCTCTAAAAACAGTTGCTAGAATTTTTTTATCGTATGCAATAAACCACTGTTTTTCATCTGCTGTACTTCTCGCCATAGGATGACGTGAAAAACAAAAAGCATCAAATTGACGTCTAGAAATACTCCTCACTCCTGATGGCAACTTAACTGCCTCATCAGTTTTTTTACGTCTCTTTTCAAGCCTCTTCTTTCTTTTCTGATCTCGAGACAACTTAGCTTTTGCCATCAAATACCTCTGAACTCAATTAAAAATATAACTCCACCTTAAGCGACAAAATATTGTTGGCTAAAATATTGAACGGAGTGAAAATAGCCAACTGTATTTTGTGATCTTCACGCGCCTAAAAGAGGTAAATGTTTACGCTGCTGATAGGTTAGAGCTAACTCTAAACAGGACTTGATTGCTGTTTCTGGTAACACTTGCGATAAGGACAGAACTATTGATCTGTTTCCCTGAAACACCAGTTCTTCACCATACAATTCTCTAAATGTATCGACTAACTTAGTTTGGCAATTAAAGAACAGGTAATAATTATTAGGAGATTTCAGCTTCCAGTCCATTCTTAGCGGGCTGCCTGTTTTTACACTATAGCTAGGTTCACCCCATTTTAGAGTTTCATCGACTTCACCCAGCTCCAAATCAGATGCGATTTGAAAGACTAGATTTCTTAGCTCCTCTAGCCTAATACGAGCATTTTCCGGATATTCATCAAAGCGTTCTTTGACTACCTTGTTCACTGGAACCTCCTATTCACATAACGAGCCTGTAGAATAACTCCAACAGCCAAAATCAATTAAAAAACTAGCTCCTGCAATTAGTTCTAAGCGTTTTTAGAGCATTAGGTAATGCATTTGGGACCCATAAAACAGGATGTTTTTCTTAAAAAAGAGTAATTCTACAGCCTCAACTTTGAAATAAGGGACGCAGCAGGCGGCTTAATTTTTTGTTATACACATCACTGCTTGGTGGTTGACATAAGTGTCTTAAGCCCATTGTACCAAGCTAAAAAAGCAACGGTACCATGAGTCTCATTTTTAAAATATTGTTGCTCCGAAATAGCATCATTATTATCAATTACAGATGAAGCAAAAGTAGCACCCCATCTATAATTGGTCAGCCCGATATCTCCCAAATGAGAATTGTTTGCGAAAGCAAAGTAAACTCGAGAATTGAAATTTATATCTCTATTGCCGGCGTTCAATGCCCGATTTAAGTAATCATTATCCCATAGCGATGTGGGATCTATGATTAAATAATCTGTAAATACAGATGGTGACTCTATAAGAGTGTTTGCTGCGAACAAACCGCCAAACGACTCACCAACTAACAATCGCTTGTTGGACGTCCTATATGCAGTGTCAACGGCGGGTATCAACTCTTTTTCAAGAAATTTAGCGAACTGATTAGCGTTTCCTGTTTGCTCGAATGTTTCCAAAACGCGGTCTTTAAACTTCCACTCTATAATCGATGACGGAGTTAAGTCACGAGATCTATTTGTATTCGGAATGGCAATTACGATAGCTTCTTGAACCTGATTCTCCAGCGTTTCTGTACTTAAGGATTCAAGTACACCGACAAACCCTTTAAATCTATGGATATCGCCGTCAAGAAGATAAATGACAGGGTAGGTATTTTCGCTTTTTTCGTAAGATGGGGGTAAATAAACCATATAAGGTCTATTCTCAGCCATGATCTTCGATTCTAACGATGTGGATGTGCCTAATAAAATTGAGTCATCCGCGAATACTGGCAAGGTAAATAACAAGATTGAGAACGCCGATACCAAATTTTTCATACTAACTTCCCTGATGTGTATAATAATTTTATAGTGCGCTCATCGCGCATATTTCTTCCGACTGAACGCTCATTTATCTACTTTATATAGTTTTAACAAATAACCTAAAGCATTACTACCACTAAGTTTTCTAAAACTTTAAAGAAAAATTAAATAGAATAATATGCGCTCAGCGCTCATTTTCATGAATATATGCGCAAAGAGCAGTTTAACCAATCAATTAACAACAATATTTAGCCTCTTTCAATGACCGCTTATCGCTCTAAGCCGACTAATGGATACATGCAATTTGCAGATACTCAATACTTTAAAAAGCCTTTGCTATATACCAAGCTGAAGGGTAACTCCAACTGCACACTATTTTTGCGATTATAAGAGCTTGTTATTCTGTTTTTAAAACCATACCTTTCGATTGGGCAAATATTACTAGCGCAAATACTATTTCGGTTATCCCGCCAATAAAGGCGCCGATTACAAAATTGGCATTTAATACAATACACAACATGCCAAAAAACATAAGCGAAGCACCTAAAATCCAGTACACTTTCATGCCATATAATGTGTTGAAAACTAAATAGCGAACACCAATTATCATCAGCATTATTGAATAAAACCATTCAGCTTGAAGTTTTGCTACGTAAAACGCTAAAAACAAACCAACAAATAAAATAATAGTGCTTTCTAAGGCCAATTTACCTAATGGGTTTTTAGGGTCATGATTGCCAGAGCGTTTAAGAGCTTTTGAAAGTAGCATGGCTAAAGGATGTATAAACATACCACCAAAAAACAAAGTAAGCATACTCGATTGATTTTAATGCAGTAATGCGACAAAGCCAGCTATACACCAAACCAAGCCAGACACTAATACACCGGTTCCACCACCGAAGTATGCGAGGTTCATATTTTGTTGCGCATCTTCAAACTTCATAAAAATCCTTAATTTTAGAAATATCCCTAATTTAATATTATCGCATCTTTATTAGTTACAAATCGTTACTCGAATACACACTTAAAATAGGGAACTTATAATCGGCAAACGATACAGTTACCGATTGTGTTTCGTTGCCTTTAAAACCGAGTTTAAATTCCATTGGCATGAATCGGCTGCCGTCAGCAAAAAGTGCAAGTAAGTGCTCCTCGCCTAATTCGCGATTGCCCGACGATAAGTTAGTTAGCGTTATAACAGCCCAGCGTTCGCCCTCTTCATTGCTCATTAATACATAATTAACGATTTTAAAATCCCCTTTTTTAGGGGTTATGTTGCTATCGTTTGCAAAAGATAAGTGCATGCTATTTGGTACTGCACGGTCAACATTTAGCGCTTTAATAGAGTCGGCTTGGGTTGCCCACGAAAGCACCAATAAAATGATCACTAAGGCTTTATTCACTGTTAGTTCCTTTTCATTACCTAGTAAAATACCTAGTAAATTACGTAACAAATTACATAACAATAACTGTTTAAATTATATTCGCATTCCATACCTATTATGTAAACAAACAATCATCGCAATTTTATCCAGCGCTTTGGCTGCGCCACTACAGACTAAGCGCTCATTCAGTGTGCTTGCGCTACTTTAGGGTAATACCGAGTGATAAGAGTAAATAATTCAAAGCTAACTTAAAGTAAAAAGCGCGATTAAACAGGAGTATAAACGTATGGCAAGCACACATAAAAACTCAACAATGGATTTATCTGATCCCAGTAACAGCATTCAAGTAAGAGGGGCGCGCGTTCACAACTTAAAAAATATAGACGTTGATTTACCTCGTAACGCATTGGTTGTTTTTACAGGGATATCGGGCTCTGGAAAATCGTCGCTTGCTTTTGGAACGCTGTTTGCTGAGTCGCAGCACCGTTATCTTGATTCAGTATCGCCTTACGCCCGTAGGTTGATAGATCAAGTTGATGAGCCCGATGTTGATTCTATTGAAGGACTACCGCCTGCCGTTGCTTTGCAGCAGCAACGCGGCGCGCCCTCGGTTCGCTCATCCGTTGGCAGCATAACAACTATTTCTAACGCGCTACGCATGCTTTACTCTCGTGCTGGCGATTACCCAGCTGGGCAGAGTATTTTATATGCCGATGCGTTTTCCCCTAATACGCCACAAGGTGCGTGCCCAGAATGTTCAGGAATAGGCCGAGTATTTGAAGTAACCGAAAAGCTACTTGTGCCAGATGATACAAAAACTATTCGCCAGCGCGCCATTGAAGCGTGGCCACCAGCATGGCAAGGTAAAAACCTAAGCCGTATTCTTACTTCCCTTGGTTATGATATAGACACACCTTGGAACAAACTTTCTAAAAAAGCACGCGATTGGATTTTATTTACCGACGAAACACCTACTGTGCCGGTATACCCAGATTACACCTATGAGCAAACACAGAATGCGATAAAAAATAGCGAAGATCCAAGCTACATGGGAACTTTTTCAAGCGCTAAACGCTTTGTTTTACAGTCTTTTGCTACTACCCAAAGCCCGCGTACTAAAAAGCGCGTATCGCAGTTTATGCAAATATCGCAGTGCCCTACTTGCCAAGGTAAAAAATTAAAACAAGCATCGTTAAGTGTTAAATTTGCAGGGCTCGATATTGGCGAGCTATCTCAACTTACATTAAACGAACTTGCTAAAAAACTAAGTAACGCCGCCAGCACCAAAGTAAATAAGAATACAAAAAATCCAGAGCAAGCCATTGTTACGCAGCGCATTGCCAGTGACATTCTCACTCGTATTGAAGCACTAACCATGCTTGGTTTAGGGTACTTGTCGCTTGAGCGTACAACGCCAACGCTCTCACCCGGAGAGCTACAACGGTTGCGACTTGCCACACAAATCCGCTCTAAATTATTTGGGGTGGTTTACGTGCTAGATGAACCTTCAGCGGGTTTACACCCTGCCGACACACAAGCACTTTTAAAAGCGCTTGATGAGTTAATAGCGGCTGGCAATTCTGTATTTGTTGTTGAGCACGATGTCAGCGTTGTTAAACATGCCGATTGGATTGTTGATGTAGGCCCTGATGCAGGAGTGCATGGTGGCGACATTATTTACAGCGGCCCTGTTGAAGGGTTAAGAAAAATAAAAAATTCGCACACCGGTCGCCACCTTTTTGCTAAAAACGCCAGTCAAGAGTCTACTCAAAACAGCGCGCAAAAAAAGGAGCAAAGGCAGCCAAAAGCGTGGTTAAAATTGGCTGATGTTGAGCGTAACAATCTTAAAAAACTCAATGCAGAATTTCCACTGGGTGTTATGACAACCGTTACTGGGGTTTCGGGATCTGGTAAATCAAGCCTAGTAAGCCAAGCGTTAGTAGAGCTTGTTTACGAAGCGATCGGGCAAAAAGTAGTAACACAAGCGCCAACCGACGAAGCCGACTTACTCGAACAAGAGCTGCAAACACACACCAGCGGAAAAATCATTGAAGGTATAAATAATATAAGCCGCCTGATTACCGTAAATCAAAAAGCGATTGGCCGTACCCCTCGTTCAAACTTAGCTACCTATACGGGTTTATTTGATCATGTGCGTAAACTATTTGCTTCAACCCAAAAAGCAAAAGAGCGCCGTTACGATGCCGGTCGTTTTTCGTTTAATGTAGCTAAAGGCCGTTGTAAAAACTGTGAAGGCGTTGGCTTTGTAAGTATAGAACTGCTGTTTTTACCAAGCGTTTACTCACCTTGCCAAGTGTGTCATGGCAAACGTTATAACGAGCAAACACTTGAGGTTACATATCGTGATAAAAACATAAGCGATATTCTCAATTTAACGGTTGAATCGGCGCATACCTTTTTTGAAAATGAGCCTGCAATACTTCGAGCACTCGATGCACTTATGCAAGTAGGTCTTGGGTATTTGCGTTTAGGGCAACCTGCTACCGAGCTTTCTGGCGGTGAAGCGCAACGTATTAAATTAGCCACCGAGCTGCAACGTGCGCAGCGCGGCAACACGCTTTATGTTCTTGATGAACCAACCACAGGGCTGCATCCATCGGATGTATCAATGTTAATGTCGCAGTTAAATAAATTAGTTGATGCTGGCAATACCGTTATTATGGTTGAACACGATATGCAAGTAGCCCGTAATAGTGACTGGGTAATTGATGTAGGCCCTGGTGCTGGTGAAGAAGGCGGCTTAATTGTAGCGCAAGGTTCACCCGAAAAAGTGGCAAGCGTAAAGGCGAGTAAAACCGCACCATTTTTACTTAAATAGTTAATAGATGACGCTTTTAGTTGTATAAAAGCGTCATCTATATATGGTAGTTAACGCTGAAAATAACAGCTTGAGATAGATTAATTATCCAAAGTTCAGGTTTACTAATACATCCTGTTTTTATCTTGGTAACCAATCTGAAATAGCTTTACCTATTTCGTGCGGTGAATCCTCTTGAATATAGTGAATACCGCTTACGGTTACCTCAGTTAGGTTTGGCCATGTGCGCACAAAATCTCTTGCGTAACCAACTAAAAAAGCACCCGGTTCAGCATTAATAAATAGCTTTGGAATATCGTGAGAGTTAGCTAAATAGCTCGCATAGCTTTTAACTAAAGCCACGGTATCGGCAGGCTCTCCAGCAATGGGCAGTTGGCGAGGCCCTGCTAAAATTGCACGGCGATCTTCTCCTGCATTTATAAAGGGTCTGCGATACTCATCATGCTCTGCTTGCGTTAATTTGCGTGCAATGGTCGCTGGTAATATTGTTTCAATAAAAAAGTTGTCATCAAGCACCATTTTTTCACCCTCAGCTGAGCGCATAGTGCCAATAGGGCCGTGCAAATCTTTAGGAAAATCGTCCCATGTTGGAAAGTCAGTAACAATTGCTTCCATAAACGCAATTGCTTTTACAGCATCACGATGTGTATTAGCCCAGTTAAAACCAACGCCTGAACCCCAATCGTGCAGCACCAAGGTAACGTTATTATTTACACCCAACGCTTCTAAAAGTGCAAATGTGTATTTGCTGTTTTCAGCAAGTGAGTAGCTGCCTTCATGGGTGTTATCTAACTTTTGTGAATCTCCTAATCCAATCATATCGATAGCAATTAAACGCCCTTTTCCTTGCAAATAGGGCATAACGTTTCGCCAAAGGAAGCTAGATGTAGGGTTACCATGTAAAAATACAATAGGATCACCTTCGCCTTCATCTATATAAGCCATTTTTTTATCTAATACAGTTTTAAACTTTTTTGCATAACGTAATGTTTCTGAATCATTCTTCATTTAATTATATCGCTTTATTTAACTGATGAGCTGGCGGTAAATCCTCGCTCATCTAATTTGTGTAATATTCGAAGTAGATTAACTAATTTCGAGTTAATATACATGACTGAGTCACACAACAAATGAAAGCGCTTAATTTGTCACTATATTTATATGATCGAATCACATATAATTAAATTTATGAAAAATGAAAAATATATATCAAATTTAATCGGCACGTTTGCTACTTCTGTTTCTAATGACATTGAAAAACAGATTGCCGAATTAGGCGGGCGAAGCCTAAGCCACGAAGCGGCACTGGTCACTATTTACAATCATCCTAATGAAACCATTGATGTACTAAGCAAGGTTTTAGGCTTAACGCATTCTGGTGCAGTTAGATTAATAAATACACTTGAAAAAGAAGAACTTGTAGAAAGGCGAAAGTCAGTAAAAGATGCCCGCTCTGTTGTTTTATGCGTAACGGATAAAGGTAGCCAAAGAGTTGAACTAGTACTAGGCAGCAGAGAAACAGCCACCTCTAAAATACTAAACAACTTTAATGATGAACAAAAACAAAGCTTTTTAAGTTTGATAGAAATAGCACTTGGCAGCCTAACAACCGAGCAGGTAGAAGCACGTAAAATATGCAAATTATGTAACGAAGGTGTATGCCGTAAACAAGGCTGCCCGGTAGAAAACTCAATTAAGTAACTAATTACTTCATGCATCTGCCCACTATAAACGTATTAAATTATTTGCTTTAATACGTTAGCGCTCAAAGTGTTAGCTCTTTAAAAAGCGTTCTATTTTAGGTTTTACCGTAACCGACATTATCAGCATTATAGTTAAACCTATTGGTAATGCGGCTAATAACCCTTCAGTCCATCCAGTTACAAATACACGCATATCTGCATAGCCAATATTATTAGTAGCGGTAACAAACGCCATCACCGACTCCATGATCAGCGCCATAAAAACACTAATAACTAAATTACGTTTTAGCTCACTGCTATTAGGTAATAACTGGGCAACTAGCTTATGCATTAAGGTCATCATTACAAAACCAACAGGCGCCATAACCAATACTGCACTTATAAATGAGGTAAACCAGTCGGCATAAAAATGCTCTGTAACACCCACATTCACATAAGTCATAATGCCAGTTAGAGTACCGCCAATTAAGGTAATAATACTTACCATAACCAGTATTTTATAAATTACAGGCGTTTTTTTAGGCTCAACCATTACTGGGTTTGCTGATACGGGTGTACTCATTATTGGGCATGCCTTAAGCGTTAAATAGATGACAAAATCAACTACAGCAAATTAATTGATAATATCAACTACTTTTTAAGCTAACCAAAAATAAGCCAAATTCCAACTAATCCCATTAAGCTACCAGCAATACGGTTCATCCACTTAATATTATCGCCACGGGCTAAAAATAAACGTAGGCTTTTACCACCTGTTGCATAAGCTAACATACTTAAAAGCTCGGTGGTCATTATAACGCCAAGCAATACTAAAAGCTGAGGGGCTACTGCATGCTCAACATTTATAAAGGGCGGTAATAGTGAGATCATAAACGCCCACCCTTTAGGGTTAGCAATTGCGGTTACAAAACCCTGAATAAATAACGACTTCCGACTTACGTCATTTGGTTTTGAGGTATCAACCGACATTTTGCCTTTGGCTCGCCACATGTTAACGCCAATGTAAATTAAGTACGCACCGCCTACCCACTTTAAAATGGCAAATGCATCTGGGTAATTTAGCATTACGCTTGCAACGCCTAATACCGCAGCTATGGCAACACTTGCGACACCTAACAGCTCACCTATCATCATCCATAATGTGCGGCGCACGCCAATGCTCATACCGAGTGTCATGGCAAGGGTCATACACATACCTGGCGTTATCGACACAAAAAAGAAGGTAGGAATAAAAACCGCAAGTGCTGCTACATCAATCATTAATTTACTCTCATATTAAAAGCAAAAACGCGGCTATAAGTAGCCGCGCTGTTGCTTACTCATGTTTATTACTATTGCCCAGTACTTACCACGGGTTCAGTAATAACCTCTACTGGCTCTGCTGTACCATTTAACAAATACTTATCTAACCACTGTTCTTGTTCCCACAATACATGTAATAAGCTTTTACGCGCACGGTAACCATGTGCTTCATAAGGGAGCATTACTAAGCGAGCATCTTTACCTAAACCTTTTAGCGCTGCGTACATGCGCTCACTTTGCATTGGGAATGTTCCGCAAGATTGAGGGTGGGTCTTCTTGCACTCCACTGTATGTGTAAACATCTATTGCCCAGTACTTATCACGGGCTCAGTAATGACCTCTACTGGCTCAACCGTATCACTAAGCAAATACTTATCTAACCACTGTTCTTGTTCCCACAACACATGTAATAAGCTTTTACGCGCACGGTAACCATGTGCTTCATAAGGGAGCATTACTAAGCGGGCATCTTTACCTAAACCTTTTAGGGCTGCGTACATGCGCTCACTTTGCATTGGGAAAGTGCCAGAATTAGGATCTTCTTGACCGTGGATCATTAGCATTGGTTCGTTAATTTTTTCAGCATGGAAAAACGGCGACATATTAGCGTACACGCTTTGTGCTTGCCAAAAATCACGCTCTTCTCCTTGAAAACCAAACGGTGTTAATGTGCGGTTATACGCGCCACTGCGGGCAATACCTGTTTTAAATAAATCGCTATGAGCCAATAAGTTAGCAACCATAAATGCACCATACGAGTGCCCTGCTATGGCAATTTTGTCTTTATCGGCAATACCTTTTTTAACTAATACATCAACAGCTGCTTGCGCGCTTGATACTAGCTGCTTTCTAAAGTTATCGTTTGGCTCGCTGCCATCAATACCCACTATTGGCATTTTAGGATCGTCAAACACGGCAATACCTTTAGCAAGATAAGGCATAGGACCCCAATAGCCAATGTAGGTAAATGCATAAGGCGATTCGCGTACTTGTGATGCTACGGCTTTATTTTTGTATTCAAGTGGGTAAGCCCACATAAGCACAGGTAACGGGCCTTGTGTTTTATCGTACCCTGGTGGTAAATAAAGCGTGCCCGAAAGCTCAACACCGTCGTCGCGTTTATAACGTAATTGCTCTTTAGTTACCCCTTTAAAGGCAGGATACGGGTGCTCAAATGTCGTTAACTGCGTTAGCGTGTCGTTGCCTAAATCGCGTATAAAAAAGTTAGGTTGCTCAGTTTTAGATTCACGAATAGTAATAAATCGCTCACCTTCGTCGTCAAGCAGTGCGCGTACACGCTCGTAGTATGGCGCTTTTGATTCCCATAAACGCTTGCTGCTATTTGTTTTAACATCGTACCTATCTAAAAACGGGATATTACCTTGCTCTGAAGCTCCATTACCGCGAAGGTAAATATAACGCCCGCCTACAATTTTAATTACGTTTGCGCCTAAATCATTGCGCTCGTAAATTGCATTACCAGGGTCTTTGTACGCGTCGTTGTAACTACGCTCTGAAAATAAAACGCGATTTCTGTCGGCATTTCGTGGTTGTACTATATAAGTACGTACTTGACGATCGCTAAAGCGCCAATCACTAAGCATTGCTACGTTTTCGTTGCCCCACTCCATTCCCGCATAACGGCGTTCTACTTTGGCAAATAATTTAGGCTCGCGTTTAAATGGTGCACGTAAGCTGTAAACATAATCATGATGCTCAACGTCGGTTTTCATGTCGCCGCCATCTTGCGCCTCGGCCCAAATAACTTCAGCGCCTTGATCAGCTCGCCATTCAAAATCACGGCGGCCAGTGCGTACACTGTCGTAACCTTGTGGAATATTATCGGCAAGTGGCTGTTTTGCCAGCTCTGCTAATGCATAGCCGCGCATGCCCCATATTTGCCACGTGCTTGCAAAGCGGCTGTAAGGCACTTGATACGAAAACGGCTCATTAATACCGGCAACTAAAATATTGGTAGAATCAGGTGATACCGAAAACGATTTAAATAAAGAAGGGCTACCTATTGCTTGAGTGTTGCCATCAAGCGTTATGTAAGCCAATTGCCCTTGGCCGTAAAACTTAAACTGTGATTCATCAAACGGGCTGGATAATAAATTTTGGTAAGTACGTGCTGGCGCTTTTTCGCCAGTACTTTGTTGAATAACAGGCACTACATTTTGGCTGTTATTTTCAAGCCTTGGTTTACCAAAATTAACAGCAAGATTTGCAACAATGGCGCTGCTATCTGGCAGCCATTTATATGGCGATGCAGTTAGTACCGAATTTAACGCAGCACTAGTTAACTCTTTTGCTTGTTTGGTTTCAACGCTGTAAAGCCATAAGTTGGCTTGGGTTGGTTGCTCAACAACAAAGGCTAAATATTTACTATTAGATGACCATTTAGGTGAGCGGATAATGCCATTAGGTAAGTTATTAATACTAATAACCGACCCGCTTTGAACATGCTTTAGCTCCACAGCACTAAATTTGGCACTCACACGAGAGCGCGAAAAATTAGCGGGGTTTAGCTTAATACCAGCAAGCTTAAGCTCTTCTTTTGCAAGTTCATCAAGGGTAACTACACGTTTGCTTTCAAAAAGCGCTAGCCACTGGCCATCGCTCGATAAGTAACTAGTGGGTGCTAACTTAGCGTCAACCAATGCTGTAAGTTCGGGTGATGGGGTTTGATAGCCCTGCTCGGCGTAACTTGTTGGGACTAATGCCACACAACAAATAAAGGCAACTAACAGCCTAAAAGCGCTCATGTTTTTATCCTTTTGTTATTTTTTACTCTTATAGGCGTATATAAACACGTTTTGCTTTGTTCATAAAGTATTAAGGTAAGTTAAACACCTCTAAAAGATGACTTAATAGTGCTGATTAAGCTAAACTACAGCGCTATTTATTCACCACTGCGGTACTTAAAATACAATGCATAACAAAGCCAAATCAGTCACCATTTTTGATGTTGCAGAGCGTGCTGGTGTATCAAAATCAACCGTATCGTTGGTGCTTACCCAAAGCGATAAAGTGGGCAATAAAAGTAAACAAAAAATACTCAAAGCGATAGATGAGCTAGGGTACGTTTATAATCGTGATGCCGCTGCTATGCGCTCAAAACGCTCTAACTTAGTGGCCATAGTAATAAATGATTTAACTAACCCAGCTATGGCACACCTTGCTACCAGCTTACAACTTTTGTTAAACGACAATGGCTTACAAGCCATGATTGTAAGCTGTAATAATAGTCTTGAGCTACAAGCAAACGCAGTTAAAAACTTAAAAGAATACAACGCAGCTGCATTTATTATTTGCCCCGTTGCTAATACTCGCCCCAAATGGCTTGATGCGCTCAGCGCGCAACACAAAGTAATTACCTTAATGAGTGAAGTGCCCTTTAGCGCAGCTCCGTGTGTATTACCCGACTATAAAAAAGCCAGCCACGTAGCCAGTATGCATTTACTCGCACAAGGCGTGACAAACATAGCATTTATAGGCAATGAACTTACTTTAAGTGATTCACAAGCACTGCAAAGTGGCTTTAATACCGCATGCGCGCAGCACAGCATTACACCATTAGCACCCATTGACTGCGCAGTAAACACAGTCCTTAGCGCTAAAAATGCATTTATAGAAGCATATAAACACAACCCCACATTAAACGCAGTGGTGTGTGCAAACGATATTATTGCTCAAGGTGTTATTGCCGCTATTAACTCATTAACTCATCACTCTATTAAAGTAGTGAGTTGCCACCACATTCCTAATAGCGCGGTTATAAATAATCACTTAACCACCGTAGCTATTAGTACAACTGATATAGCTAAGCGGTGCCTTTTAATACTGCAAGAGCTACTACAAAATACAGCCCCGCCAGTAAAAACACTGGTAAATGTAAACTTACAAATTAGAGATTCTAGCCAATGAAAAAAGTGCTGGTAATTGGCTACGTATGGCCAGAGCCAAATTCGTCTGCTGCGGGAACGCACATGATGTCGTTATTAAATGCATTTAGAGCGCAAAACTGGGACGTTGAATTTGCAACGCCCGCGCAGCGCACCGATCATATGGTAAACCTTGACGACTTTGGTATAACCAGCCAAAGCATTGCACTAAACTGCGACAGCTTTGACGAATACGTTAAAGCCTATAACCCAGATATAGTCATGTTTGACCGCTTTATGATGGAAGAACAATTTGGCTGGCGCGTCGATAAACATTGCCCAAATGCGATTAAAATTCTCGATACCGAAGATTTACAATGTTTGCGTAACGCTCGTCACGAAGCGTTTAAAGGTGAGCGCGAGTTTACAACCAGCGATTTACACTCAGACATAGCAAAACGAGAAATTGCCGCTATTTTACGCTGCGACCTAAGCTTAATTATTTCAAGTTATGAAATGAGCCTGCTAAACAGCGTATTTAAAATAGAGCCAAGCTTATTACACCATTTACCATTTATGGTCGATTTAAGCTCATTACCTACAAGTACAAAAACGTTTGAGCAGCGCCAGCACTTTATGACCATAGGTAACTTTAGACACGCGCCAAACTGGGATGCTGTACTTTACTTACAAAAAATATGGCCACTTATTCGCAAGCAACTCCCAAAAGCAGAACTACATATTTATGGCTCTTACCCACCACCAAAAGCCACGGCACTAAATAACCCTAAAACAGGGTTTTTAATAAAAGGCTGGGCCGATAATGCGTTTGATGTAATGCAAAGCGCACGCGTATGTTTAGCACCACTGCGTTTTGGTGCAGGCATAAAAGGTAAATTGCTTGAAGCCATGATTATGCAAACACCCAGCGTTACCACTAATATTGGTGCAGAGGGCATGCATAACGATTTACCATGGCCTGGTAAAATAGCCAACACTGCCGACGATTTTGCCAATGCTGTTGTTGAAATGTACACCAATCAAAGTGACTTTGAACAAGCGCAGCAAAATGGCAACACGCTCCTTAATACGCTTTACGATAAAGCACAATTGAGCACGGTGTTAATTAAAAAAATTGATTCAATAAGTAGCGATTTAGAGGCTCATCGCGAAAAAAACTTTACAGGCCAAATGCTCAAACATCATACAATGCGCAGCACTCAATACATGTCGCAATGGATAGCTGAAAAAAATAAAAAATTAGATTAAAAATGACTAGACACACACCAATTAGTGTTTAAAATCGCGCCCATCAAACGTGGGCAGTTTTAGCTGTATTGTCTATATTTTTAGCTTAGTTATCGCAATATTTGGTCCAAAAAGATTTGAAAACTGCAACCTTTACAGAAAAACGCAAATTTATCGTTAAATTGGGTAAAATGCTTCACAAGTATGGTACGCCTGCTTACCGCCTAGAAGCCCACCTAATGGAAGTGGCTACATATTTAGGACTTAAATCGTCGTTTGTTATGTCGCCAACTTCGGTAACGTTTGTTATTTGGACTGATGGCCACGAAGACGAGTACACCCACGTTGCGCGTGTAGACCCTGGCGATCACGATTTAGGCTCACTTGCCGACACCGACGACCTTGTAAACCAAATGCTTGACGACAAGCTAACTTTACAAGAAGTTGACGCCCAGCTAGATGCTATCTACGACATGCCAAACCCATACAATAAACTTGTTACGGGCGTTGCCTTTGCAACTTCTGGTGGTGCGTTTGCAATGTTAATGGGTACTAGCTGGACTGATGTTATTTGGTCATCGCTTCTTACTTTAGTTGTTTATTTGTTTGTGCTTTGGTCTGGGCGCTCAAAACGCGTAGCCCATATGCTTGAGCCATTGGTAGCCATAATATCGGCAATACTTGCGTGTGCAGTAAGTGTGTATATAACACCTGAAATAAACATACGCTTGGTGGTACTTTCAGCCATTATTGTATTTATACCCGGTTTAGCACTTGCGCTTGGCTTAGCAGAGCTTGCAGCGCGGCATTTAGTGTCGGGTACAGCAAGAGTCATGGACTCGTTTATGCTGTTATTTAAACTCTATTTTGGCGGTTTTATTGGCATAGGCATTGGCTTTGCACTCTTTGGGCAAGCTGACTTTGTACAACCTGAGCCATTACCAAAGTGGACCGCATGGCTGGCTATATTTTTACTTTGTAGCAGCTTAATCGTTATTTTTAGAACCAAACTTAAGCACGCTGTGTGGTCTATAGCATCAGGCTTTATAGCGTACGGCACCAGTATTGGCTCGGCTATGTACCTTGATTACACATTAGGTACGTTTGTGGGTGCTTTGTCGGTGGGTATTTTTAGTAACTTGTTTAACCGCGTTGCTAATGCGCCGGCCTCTATTGTGGCCATGCAAGGCTTGATTGTATTAGTACCAGGTAGCAAAACCTATATTGGCTTAAACTCACTCATTGAAGGCCAAGACTTTATATACGCAGAGCATATAGGCCAGCAAACGTTTTTAATATTTATGTCGCTCGTTGCAGGACTAATATTTGCAAACGTAGCCCTACCGCCTAAAAAGAGTTTGTAAGTGATACTGAGCGCTCGCTTTACTTTAATTGAGTAAAGCGAGTAAAACATTAAACTAAAAACAACTACCAAGTAGCAATTGAGGCCAATGCTAAATGTTTTAGCTCATTACATTGCACTTGAGTCAAACTCAAAAACCTCATAGTGATTCCAACGTAAAAACAGTTCAGCGCTTTCTAAATAACCTAAACTCTGGATAATAAATCTATCTCAAGCAGCTATTTTCAGCGCTAACTGCGTTGAATTTACTTGCAATAGGCTAGATATTTGCGTATTCACTGGTGCGTAAACTGCTTTGCTGAGCTTGAATAAGCCATAAAACAGCCAGCGACAGTAAAACCGATTTCCATTTCATTATTGCTCTGTTCCCTCTATGAGTAGAGGTATTTTATGCGTGCTTTTATTAATTTAATGATAAACCATATATGGTTTTCTATTTCGGTTCAATCACTTACAAACAGCAGCCTTAGCTTATTAATAATAAAAGATGATAGTGAGGATTATTACTTGGCACTTCCCTATTGAGCTAAAATACTCAATAGGGAAGTAACTAGCGTGACCAGTTAGTTTTGGCAAGCTCTACAATCTCGTTTCCTTTGCCGTTTATCAGCGCCTTCATCATGTAAACACTAAAGCCTTTTGCTTGCTCTAATTTGATTTGCGGTGGCATTGAAAGCTCTTGTTTTGCAGTATCGACTTCTAAAACAACAGGTCCTGAGTGGTTCATCATCTCGTTCATTGCCGATGGTAATTTTTCAGGGTCATCCACATGAATCCCTTTTAAGCCGCAGGCCTGTGCAATGTTAGCAAAACTTGGGTTTTCTAAATCGGTATCGCTTGATAAAAACCCACTGGCTTTCATTTCCATAGCCACAAAACTAAGTGAGCGATTATTATAAACAACAATCTTTATTGGTAAATTAAGCTGCTTAAGTGAGATTAAATCCCCCATTAACATCGAAAAGCCACCATCACCACACATTGCAATGACTTGGCGGTCTCTATCAACAGATTGAACCCCCATTGCCTGCGACATCGCATTTGCCATAGAGCCATGATTAAACGAGCCAATTAAGCGACGCTTACCATTCATTGATAAATAACGCGCAGCCCACACTGTTGGCGTACCTACATCACAAGTAAAAACAGCATCGTCAGCTGCTTGCTCGTTGAGTAAACGCGTTAGGTATTGCGGGTGAATTAAGTTTTGCGAGGTTTTGCCACTGGCAAGTTCATCAAGATCTTGTCGAGACTCTTTGTAATTTTTAACACATTTTTGTAAGTGCGAACTTGTCCGTTCACCTTTAATATAATCAAGCAGTGTGGCCACTGAGTTTTTAGTATCCCCTAACACGCCACAGTCAATTTGCACGTGTCGCCCGAGTGACGCAGCCTGATTATCAATTTGCAATATGGTGGTATTTTCGGGATAAAAAGCACGATAAGGAAAACTAGTACCAATCATTAATAACGTATCGGCTTCTTGCATTGCATGATAGCCCGATGCAAAGCCAATAAATCCGGTCATACCAACATCGTAAGGATTATCGTATTCAATAAATTCTTTACCGCGCATGGCATGCACTATCGGTGCTTGTAATTTTTCGGCTAGCGCAACAATTTCGTCGTGGGCATCCTTACAACCAGCACCACACAATAAGGTTACTTTTTTACTTTTATTAAGATGAGTCGCCATTGCTTCAATATCAGATAAAGCGGGGGTATAAGTTGCTGGCTTTGGCACGTTCCATTTCGGCTTAATAGCTTTAGGCATATCTTTTAATGCAATATCGCCAGGTAGCACAAGTACACTCACGCCTTTGTTTAGTATTGCTTGTCGCATTGCTGTTTCTAGCAGGTACGGCATTTGCTCAGGGCTCGACACCATTTCACAATACACACTGCATTCTTTAAATAATTCTTGCGGATGGGTTTCTTGAAAATAACTACTGCCAATTTCAGATGAAGGAATATGTGCGGCAATTGCTAATACTGGTACATTATTGCGCTGACAATCAAATAAGCCATTAATTAAATGAAGGTTACCTGGCCCGCAAGAACCCGCACACACCGCAAGCTCGCCTGATAAATGTGCTTCGCCACCAGCTGCAAATGCGGCAACTTCTTCATGTCGCGTACCTAGCCATTCAATTGTTCCCATTTTTCGCAGACTTTCACTAATGCCGTTAAGTGAATCGCCAGTTACTCCCCAAATACGTTTTACGCCTGCTTGTTCGAGGGTTTTAGTGATAAAACTTGCGATATTTTGACTCATAATATAGAACTCCTAAATATTCAGTTATTCTGTAAATTGATTTTTCGTCTCTGATCTATCAGGTAAGTCATCGTTTCGAAATGCGCTCAATTATTGAGAATCGATAAGCTTAAATATTTTGATAATGATAAATATATTACTACTGAGACTTTACTAACAAACGCCTATGCTTGCTGCGACCCCATACTGATACATAAAACATGAATGTCCGCTTTAAAGTGTTTATGAATATGCGGGTGCGAGATTTTTAGTGGCTTAACTATGAATATGTTATTATGCGCTCAATTATTTTACTGAATGCTTTTCTCTTACTTCTATGTCAAATTCTGCTTCTTGCTTTACATTATTTTCTCAAAATATTGATGCTCTCGCGCTTCCTGAAAAGTTTACTTTCCCTTTTTATTACGAGCCGCAACCATTAGCTGTAGCAGCCACTAAACAATTACAGCAACAGCTTGAAACGTTAGCGCATTTAAAAGCAGAAAATGCAGGTAAAATGTTTGGGGTTTTAGTGGTGCAAAATGCTAAGCAACAATTAGGCTTTTTAAGTGCTTATTCGGGACAAATTGAAGGTGATAAAGGTAATATTAGCTTTGTGCCGCCTGTTTCTAGCATGCAACTTCAAGACGATAGCTATTTGGCTCAAAGTAAAATAATTAACGATATTAATGCTCAAATTGAGCAATTAGAAAATAGTGAACAACTGCTTGAAGTTAATAGCAAACTTGATGATGCAACACAGAGCTACCAGCAAGCGCTATTAGCTCAACAGGCAGTAATGCAAGCCGGTCGTCAGCAGCGAAAAATACAACGTACCGAAGGCAAATTAGAACTTAGCGAAAGTGATTTTGAGCAGTTAAAAAATAAGCTTGCAGGGCAAAGCATCGTAGAAAAAAAGCAACTGCTGGCACTTAAATCCTATTGGCAAAATATAATCGAGTCACTGCAGCAAACACACATCAATATTTCTAATGAAATTGCTCATTTAAAAAAGCGCCGTAAAACACTTTCTAAAAGCTTACAAATAAAGCTATTTGCACAGTACCAATTTTTAAATGCAAATGGTGAAACTACAGATTTAAATGCTATTTTTGCAGCATTACCTGAGCACACTCCTCCTTCGGGTGCTGGCGATTGTGCAGCGCCTAAATTATTACAATACGCCTATAAACATGACTTAAAGCCACTTGCTATGGCAGAGTTTTGGTGGGGAGCAGCACCTAAATCAGCAATTAGGCAGCATAAGAATTACTACCCTTCTTGTTACAGTAAATGCCAACCAATACTTGGGCATATGCTAAGGGGTTTAGATGTTGAAGATAACCCGCTACTTATCAACCCAGCTCAGGGTAAAGATTTAAGTATTGTTTATAAAGATGACGACTTACTTGTGGTAAATAAGCCCGCTGAGTTTTTATCAGTGCCTGGCGTTAATATTGATGACTCAGTTTATATGCGCATAAAAACGCAGTTTCCAGAGGCATCAGGGCCACTAATTGTACACAGATTAGATATGTCGACTTCTGGGTTATTGATGATTGCACTTAATAAACGCGTGCACAAAGCACTGCAAAAGCAGTTTATTGAACGCACCATAGATAAACGTTATGTAGCATTAGTTAATGGTAACGTAGCTGAGGATAGCGGAGTAATTGATTTGCCCTTAGTGCTAGACTTTGATGATAAACCGCGCCAAATGGTGTGTTACACACACGGTAAGCAATCACTTACTACCTGGCAGGTTTTAGAGCGTAACAACAATATTACCCGATTACAGTTATACCCTAAAACAGGGCGAACTCATCAATTAAGAGTGCATTGTGCGCACAGCTTAGGTTTAAACATGCCAATTATAGGCGACACACATTACGGGCAAAAAGCCGAACGATTACATTTACATGCAGAATACTTAGCATTTACTCACCCTAATACGCTTAAACGATTAGAGTTTGAAGTAGCCGCAGATTTTTAAGCTAAAGCCCATCTAAGATCATTTGTTTGATGGTCTTTGCTTTTACAAAATGATCTAATTTATGGGTGTGTATCCACCAAGTAGCAGCATCCATAAGTAGCTCTGGATCGTCGTTTTTATTGGCAAAAAATGCATAAAAAGAAAGCCCTACATTTTCTCCTTTAACTGCTATTTTTTTATCGCATACGGTAATTATTTTTGCTCTTAGTTCTTCTTTCATATGTACCTTATTAAACAAACTATGCTCTGGATTATAAATCTATCTCAAGATCTTTATGGGCATATTTACTTTTAGCCACCGTTACAAAAAATTAAAAAAGAACGTACTGATAGTATCAAAGAAAGTATCATTTTTTCATCTTTTTTATTTGCGCGCTATTTTATTAACTACCTTAACTCCTCCAACACATCAGTAAAACTAAAGCCTGAAAATATTGCATGAGCGTGCTTGTAAAACTTACAGGCCGCATACTCCTACGAGCAAACGAACAAATATAAACTAATTTAATTCAACAAGTTAAATCATGGCATTTAGCTTGCTTCAATATTTGTAAGCAATTAAAGAGCAAGTAAAGGACTAGTTATGAATATTTTTGAAGCACTACGTCATGACCATGACAAACAACGAGAATTGGTAGATGCGCTTATTCAAACACACGGCGACACAGAGCAGCGCCACACGCTAATGGATGAGCTAAAAACAGAATTAGAAAATCACGCAAAATTTGAAGAACGTTACTTTTATAACCCACTTATGTTTGATGACTTAACTCACGAAAAAGCGCGCCACAGCGTAGCTGAACATCACGAAATTGATGAATTAATTGAACAACTTGAAGATACCGAAATGAGCTCGTCTGCATGGTTAGTTGCAGCTAAAAAGCTACACCATTTGGTACATCATCATTTAAGTGAAGAAGAACACGAAGTGTTTCAATTAGCGGGTAAAGCACTTACCGAAGGGCAAAAAGAGAGCCTTGCTGAGCAATACAACGACGCAATGCATTAGTTGCATAACATGCAAACCGACTTCCACACACTCCCTGTGTACTTATTGGTTATAAGCCTTATGGCTTATAACCAATTTTTTTGCATGTACTTTATTACTTTACAGTAAATTTCACGTCTTGGTCGCGTAATAAGTAAAGTGCAAAACACGCAGCCCACATTGGCCATGCAGTAAAGAATAATAAGTTATTAAAGCCATCTATGTACTGGTTGTAAGAAGAAAGCGTAGATAAGCCATGCATTACAAAAATGATACCGTACGTTATACGCTTTTTAATACCTGCTAAAAATGCTAAAACAAGCACTAACTGCACCGCACCAATAATGTAAGCCACTATATCTGTAGAGCCACTAATACCGTAAAAATGTTCAAAAATACGTGCGCTATGCCCAGGATTAACAAACTTATCGAATGTCCACATAACAATTACAATAAACACGCCTAAACGCAAAGATAAAAGTGACCACTGCAAACGGTTTTGCACATCAGAATTCATTGAACCTGTCATAAAATTTCCTTAAATGAATATTAATAAACGTAGAAGTAACCTAGACCGTATAAGTTGTTTTTTATTTCAAAAATTTTTAATTAAATTCATTAGTTAAGCCATGCAGTACTAAAAGTGAAGCTTATTTAAGTAATTTAAAAAATGCTGCATAAAAGTTAACTCTTTTAAAATGTTAGCAGGTTGAAAGTAGTCTATAATTAAAAATTCTATTAAAAGCATATATTTACATTCACTCTAGTACAATCGCTGTATTAATATTTTATCAACTAATAAAACAATACTACTTAATTACCATCTTTATAATGCATCTGTTTTGTTATGTTCTAAAAAACAAAAAGAATCAAAATTTTACTGAAAGTTATTTTTAATCCTTTCGGTCTTTATCGCCAACAACATTTTAACCGTAGAGAGAAAACGTTTGAAACACGCATATTTAGCACTTTCCCTAGCCACCATATTAAATACACCACTTAATGCTTTTGCAGCCGAAGAATCAAAAACAGCAAAAGAAGGCGCAATTGAGCGTATTGAGGTGGCAGGCCAAGTTATTAGATCTCAAGGTCTTTCGGTTAAAAATGCCACTGTAGACGGCCCTTTTGGCGACAACTTAGCTCTACGAGATATAGCCCGATCAGTAACACCAATTTCAAGCGAGTTAATAGAACAACTCAATATTACGACTTTACAAGACGTACTTGCAGTAAGCCCTAATACCTATTCAGCCAGTGGTTTTGGGGCACCAAGTTTACCTACTATTCGTGGGCAACTAGGTGAGCTTTTCCAAGATGGTACACGCCGCCAAGCAGGTAATAATGGCTTTGGCGTGCCGTTATCGTTCAACTCTATAGAACAAATAGATGTAGTAAAAGGCGCGCCACCGGTATTATTTGGTTCAAGCCAACGCAACGGTGGTTTTGTAAACTTACATTCTAAAAAAGCATCAACTGACGACAGTAAAGGCAAAGCAACGGTATCGGCAGGACGATGGGATCAGTACAGCGTTTTAGTTGATTACAGTGCACCTATAGTAAAAGACAAAGTAGGTTTTAGAGTAAGCGCTGAACACATTGATAACGGCAGTTACTACGACTTTTCGGGCACGAAAAGCGACAGCCTATTTGCAGCACTTAGGGTGTTACCTGATGACAAGAGCAGCTGGGATATTAACTTTGAGTTATACCAAGTTGAATTTACCGATAACGCAGGTATTAACCGCCCTACTCAAGCGCTAATAGATAATGGCCTTTATATTACCGGCCAAGGCGTGCAAGTAAATGGCAGTACAGTTCCAGCGGCAGGTTCTATTGTTTCACCTACTGGGCAAGTAAAAATAGACCGTAGTACAGTACTTACCGACCCTGACAATCAAAACGAAGCCACTACTTATTTACTACACAGTATTTATAAGCGTGAACTTTCAAACAACGCATCAATAAAAAACATTACGTATTTTCAGCACTTACAACGCGAAGAAATTGCACAAAATAGCTTTGTTGAAATTATAGATGGTGCCGATACCGCGCAGAACCGTACCGAACTGACTTACCAATGGAGCAACGAACAGCAAACAATTTTTGCTTTTGATGTGCGTTACAACCGCGTGCTAGGCTACAGCCAATTTACAACAGAAGCCGACCTACCTATTGATTTAACTGGCCCAATTTCAAATCGCCGCATTCCTTTAACTGATTCACAACAAGCGCGTTTAATTGAAATTAGTCCAGGTGTATTTGTATCCCCTGGTGGTCAGTACGATATTAATAACGATGGCAGCGGCGACTTTAACTTATCAGACACTACCGATTCGCGCTCATGGCAAACGGGTTTTGCTATTCAGCAAGATTCAGATTGGACAGATAAGTTTCATACAAGTGTTGGCTACCGCATTGATTTTTATGACGTAGACGCGCACGACCCAATAGCACCAGAGGGTGAAATTGCAGCGAGCGATAGCATTAACGATAAGCTACATTCGGGGCAAGTAAGCTTTAATTACCGATTAAATGGTGATTACACCACTTATGGTGCAGCAAGTTACAACGAAGCCACATCAAATAGCATGGCTGGCGGCACGTCTCTTGGTGGCGACAACACGATTAGCGCACAAAACTTTTCAACCGAAAATACCTTAGTTGAATTTGGTTTGAAATACGCACCAACCGACAGTGATTGGTACGCCGATGGTGCAGTGTTTAGCCAACGTCGTAGTTTACGTAATCGCGATGGTAGTAATACCGGCATTCGTACTACCGGCTTTGAAAGCCAAGTATTTTATGATGCTTACCCTTATTGGTTAAGTGCCGGCTACAGCTATATTGATGCTCGCTACGATAATTCTGCAAGTAGCCAAGACTCAGCACAAGTCGCTGATGCATTTGACAACTCACGTCCAGATATTATTGCAGGTACCAGTGTTGGCGCACCTAGCTTTACCGCGTTTGCACCTTCAAACCGCCAAGTTCAGGGCATCCCTGAGCAATCTTTCAGCTTTAACGGAAATTATTCAATTAATTCGAAATGGCAAACGGGTTTTTCAGGTCTATATACAAAGAGTTACCCATTAGACTTTTTGGCGACAGTGAAAATTCGTGATCAGTACACCCTAAACGTAAATACTAGCTATGCTTTTACGCCTAATACCAAGTTACGATTAGATGTGAACAACGTGACGAATCAAAAAAACTGGCGCCCAGTATTTGAAGGCGGTTACTTTGGTGCAACTTTAGCTTTTCCTGAGTTGCCAATTAACGCCAAGTTAACCCTTACGCATAGTTTTTAAGAGAGAGAACATGATTAAAAAAATATTTCTATTATTGATTGCAGCGGTCGCCATCGGCCTGTTCTTTCATTTTGATTTGCACCAACTACTTACGCTTGAGGGCTTAAAAGGGTCGATGGATCAGTTTAGCCAATATAAAGCGCAATCTCCGCTATTAATCATTGGCGGATTCTTTTTATTGTATGTGGTGGTTACTGCATTGTCTTTACCGGGCGCGGCTATTTTAACACTGGCAGCGGGTGCTTTATTTGGCTTAGTTGAAGGCTTATTGGTTGCATCGTTTGCATCAACCATAGGTGCCACACTGGCCTTTTTAGTATCACGTTACTTATTGCGCGATACCATTAAAAAGCGCTTTCCTGAGCGTTTAGCAGCCATTGATGCAGGCGTTGAAAAAGAAGGCGGCTTTTACTTATTTACGTTGCGTTTAGTGCCGGTGTTTCCGTTCTTTTTAATCAACTTGTTAATGGGCGTAACAGCCATCAAGTCATGGACTTTTTACTGGGTAAGCCAAGTGGGTATGCTAGCCGGTACATTTGTATTTGTTAATGCCGGTACGCAGCTTGCTCAAATAGAGAGTTTATCGGGCATTTTATCGTTGGACTTAATTTTATCATTCGCTTTATTGGGCGTATTCCCATTTATTGCTAAAGGGATCTTAAACGTGTTTAAAAAACGTCGTGTATACAAAAACTATACTAAACCTAAAAGTTTCGACCGTAACATGATTGTTATTGGCGCGGGTGCAGGTGGCTTGGTAACAAGCTATATTGCCGCTGCTGTTAAAGCAAAAGTAACCCTTATTGAAGCGGGCGAAATGGGCGGCGACTGTTTAAACTACGGCTGTGTTCCCAGTAAAGCGATAATTAAAAGCGCTAAAATTGCAGAGCAAATTCGCCACGGTGAACACTACGGCCTAGAAAACATGACACCGCAGTTTTCGTTTAAAAAAGTAATGGCCCGTGTTCATAAAGTAATTGCCGATATAGCACCGCACGACAGCATAGAGCGCTACACTAATTTAGGCGTAGACGTAGTAAAAGGCTACGGCAAATTAATCGACCCGTGGACGGTAGAAATTAAACTTAACGATGGCGGCACGCAAACATTAACTGCGCGTACTATTGTTATTGCCACTGGCGCACGCCCATTTGTACCGCCACTACCCGGTATAGAAGAAACTGGTTATGTAACAAGCGATACCTTGTGGGATAAATTTGCAGCGCTTGACGAAGCACCTAAAAAGCTTGTAGTACTTGGCGGCGGCCCTATTGGCAGCGAATTAGCCCAAAGCTTTGCCCGTTTAGGTTCAAGCGTTACGCAAATTGAAATGGCGGAGCGCATCATGATCAAAGAAGATCTTGAAGTGTCTACCTTTGCTCATGAAGCATTGAGCGAAAGCGGCGTTAACATTTTAACCTCACATCAGGCATTACGTTGTGAAGCGCGCGACGGTAAAAAGTACATTATTGTTAAACGCCTTAACGAAGGCAATGATGAAGAAATTGCTATTGAATACGACGAACTGCTATGCGCTGTTGGCCGCAGTGCCCGCCTTAAAGGTTACGGCCTTGAAGAGCTAGGCATAGAAACAAACCGTACAATAGTCACTAACGAATACCTAGAAACGCTATACCCTAATATTTTTGCCGCTGGCGATATTGTTGGCCCGTACCAGTTTACGCACGTAGCCGCTCATCAGGGTTGGTACGCAGCAGTAAACGGCTTATTTGGTAACCTTAAAAAGTTTAAAGTAGATTACCGCGTTATTCCATGGACCACCTTTATTGACCCAGAAGTGGCACGTGTGGGTTTAAACGAGCAAGATGCAATTGATAAAGGTATCGATTTTGAAATCACTCGTTTTGAGTTTGAAGAGCTAGACCGCGCAATTACCGACAGCGCCACAAAAGGCTTTATTAAAGTAATTACCCCTAAAGGCAAAGACAAAATACTCGGTGTAACTGTGGTCTCTGAACACGCGGGTGATTTAATTGCTGAATTTGTACTGGCCATGAAACACGGTTTAGGCCTTAATAAAATACTGGGCACTATACACAGCTACCCTACTTGGGCTGAAGGCAACAAATACGCTGCAGGCGAGTGGAAACGCGCCCATGCACCTGAAAAAGTACTTAACATGCTCGAAAAATATCATACGTGGCGTCGAGGCTAATATGTTTAACACAACATTAAAGCCTTTATTATTAAGTGCGACATTACTTGCGACGGCGCTTATAACGTCGCTTTCAAGCCAAGCGCAAAGTACGACTAATAACCTGCACGATAGCTGGAATGCATTGCTAAATAAACATGTTGTCGCTATTAACCATAATCACAGCACAGAGGTTGATTACGCTGCAATACAAGGTGATCATACTCAGCTAAAAACGTATTTAGATTCGTTAAGTGCTGTAACACAAAACGAGTTTGACGCGTGGGAAAAGCCTAAGCAACTGGCGTTTTTAATTAATGCGTATAATGCATTTACCGTAGAGCTCATCGTTTCAAACCTTGGCAGTAAAGAGCCCCAAAACCTTAAATCAATAAAAGATTTAGGCAGCTTTTTTAGCTCACCGTGGAGTAAAGCGTTTGTGCCACTACTTGGTAAAACTCGCAGCCTTGATGACATAGAGCACGGTTTAATTCGTGGCAGCGGTAAATATAACGACCCACGTATTCATTTTGCTGTAAATTGTGCAAGTATTGGTTGCCCTGCGCTGCGCGGGGAGGCATTCACAGCTACTGAACTAGAGAGCCAATTGCAACAGCAAACGGTGCGTTTTTTATCTGATACAACACGTAATTTTGCGCAGGAAAATACGCTAAATATCTCCTCTATATTTAAATGGTACGGCGATGACTTTGAAAAAGGTTTTAGAGGTGCAGACACGCTACAGCAGTTTTTACTGCAATATAGCGATGCACTTAAACTAGTACCCGCTCAGCAAAAAGCGCTTAGAAATAATGACATGAAAGTAAAATTTTTAGACTACAACTGGGATTTAAATGCTCGCCAGTAAGTTTTGGCAAACAGCTACGCGTTACAGTGTTTACTGTGTCGCGTTTTGCGTTTGCCTAATAACAAGCTTAAGTACTTTTGCTAATAACAGCGCTCATAATATGAGTAAAGAACTACTCACTCGCTGGGAAAATATTGAAACGCTTGGTAATAACCAAAGCGTGTACTTTTATGCCTGGGGCGGCGACGCGCAAATAAATGCCTATATTCAATGGGCTGCCCAGCAAGTTAAAACTAAATATAATATTAACTTAGTGCATGTAAAGCTCAGCGACACCAGCGAAGCAGTAAGCCGAGTGTTGGCCGAAAAATCAGCACATAATAATGACCAAGGCAGTGTTGATCTGGTATGGATAAACGGCGCTAACTTTGCCACCATGAGCGAGCACGCATTGTTGTTAAAACAGTGGGCAAATAAACTACCACACTTTGCCTACACAGATCCCGCTAATAACCCTGCAGTTAATTTTGACTTTGGCATACCCACAAACGGTATGGAAGCACCGTGGGGGCAAGCATCGCTCACCTTTTATTACGACAGCATTGCAATAAATAAACAGGCAAACAACAAACTCCCTACTACATTAAACGAATTATTAAACTGGAGCGCACAAAACCCGGGGCGTTTTAGCTACCCAAAGCCGCCTGATTTTTTAGGGATGAGCTTTTTAAAATACGCCTTAGTAATACTGCATCAGCAAAGTAGTGAAAGCATTAAAGCGCAGTTAAACCAAGCGGCTACCGCTAACAACACAGCACAAGTGTTAACCCCACTGTGGGACTTTTTAAATAAGCTACACCCTACGCTTTGGCGTGGTGGCACTCACTTTATGCAAAGTGGCGCGCAAATACGCCGTTTAGTAGACGATACCGAGCTAATTATTGCCTTTACCTTTTCAGCACCCGAAGTGCCCGCAGCCGTTAAACGCTACGATTTACCAAAAAGCATTCGCAGCTATGCAATGGCTGATGGCAGTTTAAGTAATACTCACTTTGTGGCTATTCCTTACAATGCAAGCCATCCGCAAAGCGCGCAATTAGTCGCTAACTTTTTATTAAGCCCAGAGGCGCAAGCCCAAAAGCAAAAAGCGCATATATGGGGCGATAAAAGCGTACTTATTCAATCAAGGCTAACGCCTGAGCAACAAGCACTGTTTAAAACAGCTAAACCGCACCCAAGCGCACTGCCTTTTAACAGTATTAAGCGCACATTGAGCGAGCCACACCCAAGCTGGGTTAACGCCATAATGCAAGGCTGGCAAACTCGCTATGGGGTAAGCCAATGAGTGTTATTAGCAATAAAGTGGCGACAAGCCATGGGCCTCACGCCCGTAAAAGCCATGATATGTTTAGTAAAATAGTAAAATTAAGCCCACGCTTTTTACTCGTTTTACTTATTTTACCCGTACTTGGCGGCTTAATTAGTGTGTTACTACCCGCCTTTGGTTATGCCCCTGCACTTGATCAAACTACATTTGGCTTGCAAGGCTTTACCATGCTTTGGCAAACACCCGGCCTAGTAAATATGGCTATGCTAAGTATTGGTACCGGTTTAATAAGTACCTTACTTGCTTTTATTATTACTTTGATGATTTTAGCCGCTTTTTTTAACAGCCCTTGGCTTAACCGCATTCAGCGTTTACTGAGCCCTATTTTAGTTATACCACACGCTGCAGCGGCTATTGCGGTAGGTTTTTTAATTGCCCCTTCAGGCATGATTTCACGAATTATATCGCCTTGGTTAAGCGGGTGGGAACTTGCACCAAACGGCCTATTTCCGCATGACTCATTCGGCATTAGTATAATTTTAGGGTTAACGCTTAAAGAACTGCCATTTTTGTTATTAATGGCACTGGGCGTATTGGCGCAGCCTGAGCTTGGCAAAAAATTACGCCAGCAACATAAAGTTGCGCTTAATTTGGGTTACTGCCCCATGACCGCCTTTTTTAAAGTAATACTCCCTAGCCTTTACCCACTGCTGCGTTTACCTATTTTAGCTGTGCTCGCTTATGCCAGCGCCAGTGTAGAAATGCCACTTATTTTAGGCCCAAATACACCGCCAACATTAGCGGTAGCTATTATGCATTGGTTTAACGATGTTGATTTAAACTTACGTATTAAAGCCTCAGCCGGTGCTTTGCTACAACTGGCACTCACGGGTGGGTTACTTGCGCTTTGGCTTAGCGGCGAAAAAGCGATAAAGGTATTGTTTAGCGATTCACTCACTAACGGGGTGCGCGAATACGGCGGGTTTTATTGGCAAAAACTAACGATAATACTCACAGCTTTAGTGATCGGTTTTATTTTACTGTCGCTAATTGCCCTTATTTTGTGGTCGGTTGCCGGCTTTTGGCGCTTTCCCGATGCACTCCCTGAGCAATTTACACTACTGCATTTTAACAGTGCATTAATGCAAATGAGCAACCCGCTTTTTAATACCCTAGCTATTGGTTTAGTCACAACGGTATTTGCCATTACGGTTACTTTATTGTGTTTAGAGTCGGAGCAGTTAAGCGACAAACCCATCTCTCGCTTTACCAGTTTAATTATTTACTTACCGCTATTAGTACCCAGTATTGCCTTTTTGTTTGGCCTAGTATGGATACAACAATGGGTAAATAACCAAGCCGCATTTTTTAATGTGGTGTTTACACATTTACTGTTTGTTTTGCCTTACGTATTTTTGTCACTCGCGAGCAGTTATAGGCGGTTAGACTCTCGCTTTGCGCGCGTTGCAGCAAGTTTGGGTGCAGCGCCTTGCAAAGTGTTTTTTAAGGTGAAATTACCGCAGTTATTTGCACCTATTTTAATTGCAGCCGCATTGGGGTTAGCGATCAGTTTTGGCCAATATTTACCAACACTTTTAGCCGGTGGCGGGCGTATAGCCACCATAACAACCGAAGCAGTTACCCTGGCAAATGGCGCAAGTAGGCGCACCAGTGCCGTATACGCTATTATGCAAATGGCACTCCCGCTTATTGGATTTATACTGGCATGGGGTTTACCTAAGTACTTTTTTAAAAGCGCACGAGTGTAAAGCTCCCACAGTAAACAGTATTGAGTTAAAGGTTTTTTAATGCAGTCATCTTTACAGATTAAAAATTGTCAGCTTTATCGCCAAAATGAGCGACTACTTAGCTTAAACGAGCAAGTTAATGGTGGTGAAATTCTAACGATTATGGGCCCATCGGGCAGCGGTAAATCAAGCTTATTAAATTGGCTTACAGGTACTTTACCCAGTGGTTTTAAAGCCAGTGGAGAGGTGTGGCTTAACGGTAAAAATATAAATGATTTACCCACGCATTTACGCCATATTGGCGTACTGTATCAAGACGCTTTATTGTTTTCGCACTTAAGTGTGGCGGGTAATATTGCTTTTGCTATGCCCAAAGGGGATAAAAAACAACGCATTGACAAAATAGCACACGCACTTGAGCAAGTTGGTTTAAAAGGAATGGCCAATCGCCATCCCGATAGCTTGTCGGGCGGTCAACAAGCACGCGTTGCGCTATTACGACTGTTATTAAGTGAGCCAAAAGCTATTTTACTCGATGAGCCTTTTAGTAAGCTCGACACGCAACTGCGCGTTGATACCCGTGAACTGGTGTTTAGCCAAATACGCCAACATAAACTGCCTGCCATTATGGTAACGCACGATCATAGCGATTACGACGCTGCAAACGGTAAACTTTTCACCTTAAATACTGTACTTTAAGCGCACAAGGCTCCCTATGTTAGATAAATTTATCACCCCTGTAATAAAGCCACTGTTAAAGCCTGTGGTAATGCTGATACATAAGCGCGGCATAACACCCGATCAGCTAACGGTATTTGGCTTTTTAATTGGCTTGCTCGCAGTGCCATTACTTGCTTTTGAAATGTGGTACGGCGCATTAGCTACCATTGTTTTAAATCGCATTTTAGATGGGCTTGACGGCGCACTAGCACGCCATGCTAATTTAAGCTCAAGCGCCGGCGGCTTTTTAGATATTACACTCGACTTTTTATTTTACGCGGCCATTCCGCTTGGCTTTATTTTGGCAAACCCCGAACAAAACGCCATTGCAGGCGCTATATTACTCGCTGCATTTATTGGCACGGGTTCAAGCTTTTTAGCCTTTGCCATAGCCGCTGAAAAGTTTAAGCTCGAAAAACCGCAATTTAAATACAAAAGCTTTTACTACCTAAATGGCTTAACCGAAGGCACAGAAACAATAGCGCTATTTATAGCCTTTTGTATTTGGCCGCAGCACTTTGCCCTCCTCGCTGGTATATTTGCTTTTGCCTGCGCCATTACCATATTTACCCGTATACATGGCGGCTACCACACACTTAAACAGCAAGAAGCCAATGAGGTTATAAATAATAATGACTAACGAAGTTTGGTGGCGACTCGGTTGCTTTTTTAGCATTTTAGTCATAATGATGCTGCTTGAATGGCGACAACCCGCAAGGCAATCGCCCATTAAAAGCAGCACTCGCTGGTTTGCAAATTTTGGCTTAGTGTTTGCCTCATCTATCATTGCGCGCTTAGTTGTACCACTTGGTTTAACCGCAGTAGCACTTTACAATCATGAGCACAGCATTGGCTTATTTAACCAACTAGCCATACCTAGCATAGTAACCATAGTGCTAAGCCTTGTACTGCTCGATATACTCATTTATTGGCAGCACAGATTGTTTCATAAAGTGCCACTATTATGGCGTTTGCACCGCGTACACCACGCCGATGCGCACGTAGATACCAGTACAGGCCTGCGCTTTCACCCCATCGAAATTGTGCTCAGCATAGTTATAAAACTCATTGCAGTTACTGCACTTGGCGTACCCGCCATTGCCGTACTTATATTTGAAATCGCGTTAAATGCACTCGCCTTGTTTAACCATGCAAACATACGCCTACCAAACGCCATTGAAAAGCCACTACGCCTTATATTAATGACGCAAATACTGCACCGCATTCACCACAGTAAAGTAGTGAGTGAAACAAATTCAAACTATGGCTTTAGTGTAATTTGGTGGGACAAACTTTTTGGCAGCTATAAAAGTGAGGCCAAAAAAGTCGACGCAGAAATAGATATAGGTTTGGTTGAATACCCAACTGCAAAGCAAAATGCCTCGCTGTGGGGGTTACTCATCATGCCGTTTAAAAACAAGTAAAAACAACTATATTGCACTTTACACAATACCAATCTACTTAAAAGCCCTTTGATGTAGGTTGGTTTAAATAAAATACTCCATGAATACGCCAGGTTAAAACTTTAAGGCGTCTGTTTAATTTCTAAATTTTTAAGACAAACATTTGTAGAATGGGCGGGATTTTCTATTCGTTATTCATTTTGGGCTAAAGCGTATTATGAGCAACAAATAGCCAAGGGTAAGCCGCACAACAGTATTATTAGATCACTGGCATTTAAATGGATAAGAATTGTATTTAGGTGTTGGAAAACGAATACACCCTACGATGAATCGACGTATTTAGCAGCATTAAAACGCAGAGGCTCACCACTTTTAAAATTTGCAATTAATAGCTAAATTTTACTAGTCGTCCACCTCAGGGCGTGTTGTTATATTTTTTGTTCTCCAATGCTAAATAACAGTTCGTTAATAAGCATATTTAGCTTCAGCCTTACTCGCTAATTGACTACGCAAATTATCTTGATATGAAAAAGCATCAAAACCATCATCAAATGCTTTGGCATTTGGCCCATACGAACTATCTAAAAGTCCCTTTATATCAACAATGTCTTTAAAGTTTTCTTGAGTAACATCATATTTCCCCCAATATTTTCCTTTCCCATCATAACCACGGTCATATTCTTGACCTTTTATTAGAATGTCAGGTAATTCTTTAGCTAAATTAGCGATATCTTCGCTAGCATTCAATTTACCTTCAAGGTAGTTTTTTTCATCTTCAGTAATATTACCTGAAACAACTAATTTATCGTTACTATCAACAGAAAATTCCCACTCTTTTTTAGCTAACGATGGAGAAGATATTTCTAACTCATTCATGAAATCTTCATATTTAGGTCGAAGTTGATTTAACTTATGTGGTAATTCACCAAATGATATTGTATTAGTCATTTTATCCAAAAGCTCTGATTCAGATTTATGTGCTGTGATACTTAGCGGTCTATCATAAGTGCTTTGGTTTTGTGGGATATGCTCATCTTTATGATAAATATCATCAGCAAATGTTTGTGCTTGCTGCTTATTCATTGTTTCATTTGAGTGGATATCAGTTAATTTACCCGAATCAACAGGAGCTGATTTATTTTTAAGCTGTGTTGTTGCGGTATCTGTTAAAATATCATGAGTTATTTTCATATTAAATTCCCTTTCCTATGAAAGATATATTATTAATAAGATCTTTATCGGCCTATAACATTAAAACTTAATTGATTTTATCAACACACTTTTTAGTTAACGCCTATGTATCGAAAAAATATAACGCCTTGCTAAGCGGAAAATAATGGTTGGCTATAATCGCGAAGCGATAGCCAACTGTTATTTTTCCGTTTGAGCAATTTGTTAGCTTATTTTAATCTAAAAAACTATGTTGATTTTTCATTTCATTTCTTCCGTGAACGAGTACCGCCGAACCAATAACCTTATAACTAATTTTTGTGTGCTCATCTCTTTCGAGTACTTTAACGTTTACACGGTTAATATCTCTGTCATCAACATAATCGACGCTTACTATTCCGCCACAGGCATTGATTCGAGGTGAAAAAACCAAGTAATCATTCGTAACGCGGACAATGGAAAGAACTTCTGCACAAGCACTACCACCAGTTGCTCCCTTAATTAAAAAATAATCGGTATCTTCACTACTTCCAAGCAACTTTGCTTCTAAACCAACAAGTTCAGTAATACCAAGTTTTTTACCGTTAAACGAATACTCATGGGTAGAGTAAATACCAATTTTTTCTATTTCTTCTATTTTAAAAACACCTGAGCCTGTTTCAAATTTGAAGTTTTTAGTTTGAGGTTTAGCTAACTTTTTAGTGCAATGATAAACTGTTCCGTCAGACTCACTTTTAAGCGATAGCTTAGAAGTAGATAATTCCAAAATTTTAGATGACTCACTTAAATTTTTAGGAAACATATCTTGCAAATTTATAATTTTGTCAAGTTCAGGGTGACTTAAATTTACAACTTTTATATCGTCCAAAGTAGTGACTAAATAACCATTATCTATATTCCAAGTCGCACTACCTGCTAAAGAATATTCTATTTCAGGAAGCTCCGGAGCAAATTTAGCTTTCATGATTCCAAAGCTATTCGAACGACCATTTCGCACATAGGTTTCTTCTGTTTCGAAACTTATTTTTGAACCATTTTCTTCATGGCTATATTGGCAATTCCAACTTCCATAAATCTGTTCATCAATATTCGATGGTTCAGGAGCCCCATTACCGGCAAAAACAGATGTAGATATTGCCAACGAGGCAACTAAAATGATTTTATGAATTTTCATATACTTCCTTTCGTGGATAACACTGTAAGCTAACGCTTTGCTAATGGGTAAAATACCGTTTGCTAAAATTGGCGAGGTACGAGCCGAGCAAACTGTTTTTTGTCCTGTTGAGCAACTTATAGCTACATTCTCAAAGCTAATTTATTAAAGCTTCATTCTCTTTATTTTTTTCTACAGCGTTACATAGAGTTAGAAACTCAGGCAAAAGCTTGTCATAACACTCTATGAGAAATTGATTAACGTCCTGCCCATTGATAACTTGAATTTCACCATTTGAATAAAAGGAGATTTTTTCAAAAATAAGTGCAACTCCTGTATTTTTTATTCTGACAAGGTGTTTATGTTTTGTTCTGTTAACAAGCCCTTTGAGCTTATGATAAATAGAATTACTATAAATTTCGTCAAGCTTTTCGTGATAGCCAAAACATTTATACTTTTCGATGAAGTCTTTGTTCCAACCGACTGCCTGTGACTCTATTTCAAATTTATTATCGATTAAGTTTAATGCGTAAGGAAAAGAGTCAATTAAGGAATGTAAATTTTGAAGGAATGCAATGACACTAGCCTCATAAATTACCCTAATAGATTTTCCATCAAAACTACTATCAAGACGTTCTTGTAGCAATGCCTTATCACATGAATTACGCTGAAATTCTTGATAATGGTATTTGCAATAGTTAATTCTTTTGTCAATAGATTGCATTGCAATTTGTAAAAGCTCAACTTCCCCAGAGTCTTCTGTACCGAGTTCTTTTTGCTTGAGCTCCGCTATTTTATTTAGATTAAAAGATACAGTGCTCAAATTCACTCCTTAGCTCGAAGTAGCTATAACAGCTTATAGAACACCACTATGGGAGTTTATAACCCCCCAAAACGGCGTATATTACATAGCTTAATAATTCCATCAAACAACTCTAATGTAAACAAGTAATTACGTGTGTTATAAAATTGCCCTTGTTAAAATGCCCCAAAACGACTTTTAATAATGTTATCGGACAAAACCGCAACTATTGCCAATTTATACAGTTATTAATTATAAAATTTAGCTGGTGTGAAACACCCTTTTTTAACACGGAAAAAAGAACACATATAATGAAAAGTGTGCAAAAACACGATTGATGCTTACCTTCAATGAGTATGGGTTACAACTTTTATGTAATTTCATGGTACGCACTATCCTAGTGCTAGGAGCGTTTACGCGGTTGAGTCGTTTTAAATTCATTAAACCAATATACATCGAGTAGGGTGAGGCTTATGCCTCATCCCTCTCACAGAGCCGTACGTACGGACCTCGTATACGGCTCCTGTACCCTTCACATTTTATCAACTTATTTCCTAAACGCTGATAAAGCAAGCCATCCCGTATTCACTTTTTCTATTGGATATAAACCAAGCTCCTCAAA
>NZ_JASDCB010000039.1:0-35037 GCF_030408135.1 Pseudoalteromonas sp. APC 3691
TGCGCATCTTATACAGTATGCCTTCGAGCGTTTTTCTATGGTCGGGCTTATTATAAATTCGACCACTTAAGTACATTACTTTTGATAAGACATTCCATGTCCCGTCTGTTAACATTAATCTTGGCATATAGGTTCGGTGTAAAGTTTTCTGGCGAATTCAATTATACCTTATCTTCATGCTGTTTGTTTTTCATACCACAAAGATCAACACGCCCTAGTTCCTCATGATTTAGATTATTTCAAAGGACACTTTACAGATGGCCCAATACTCGCAGGTGTTGTGCAATTAGACTGGGCTGTGGCTGCAATTTGTAAATATTATAATGTTCAGCAACCTGTTAAAAATGTTGAAGTATTAAAATTTCAGGTAGTGATTACCCCAGGTATAACAATCGAATTATTGCTTGAGCAAAAAGCAGAGAATAAATATACCTTTTCGTATAATTCAAACAAAGGACAGCATGCATCTGGCCGTGTTGTTTTTGATAGCCTGATAAATGAATAACTTTTGTATTGTTATCCCAAATTATAATCACGTTACGGTTATTGATGATGTACTGAGCCAATTATCGTCATTTAATCTTCCTATTATTATGGTTGATGACGCAAGCAACGCCGAAGCTAAAAATGTGTTCAGTAAGCTTGATGCAAAACACGCGCAGTTGAGTGTAGTTGCCCACGACGATAATCAAGGCAAAGGCGGCGCGGTACAAACAGGCTTAAAGCAGGCACATAAGCTAGGTTTTTCGCATGCGATACAGATTGATGCAGATGGGCAGCATGACTTATCTGATATTAAAAAACTAATAGCGCTTTCAAACGCTCAGCCTAAAGCGCTTATCAGCTGTTGCCCAATATATGACGATTCAGTGCCTAAACACCGTTATTTAGCACGTTATTTAACGCATGTTTGGGTATGGATTGAAACGTTAAGTTTTACAATTGTAGATTCAATGTGTGGCTTTAGAGTGTATCCGCTTGAGCAAAGTACAAAGCTAATTGATGAGGTATCGCTTGGAAAACGCATGGATTTTGACCCCGAAATTTTAGTGCGTTTATATTGGCGCAATGTGCCTTTTGTATTTTTACCTAGCCAAGTAATTTACCCCGAAAATGGGCTTTCTCATTTTCAGCCATTACACGATAACGTGCGTATTTCGTGGTTACACACCCGCTTGTTTTTTGGAATGTTGATTCGCTCTCCTGTGTTAATTTGGTATAAATTAAAGAGGCGTTATGGCGGCTAAACACTGGTCTAAAATGCAAGAGCGCGGTAATTTCTTAGGTATTCAAATACTGTTATTTGCTCATAAATTACTGGGTAGAAAAGGGCTGTGGATTGTTTTGTTTCCTGTGGTTTTTTATCTTTTTTTAACAGGAAAAGTAGCGCGTGTAGCATCTAAAGTGTTTTTAGAGCAAGTTAATGTTTACCAAGGCTGCAAACAACCTGTTACGTTTAAAATGCAATTAACGCACTTTTGCAGTTTTGCAGATAGCGCATTAGATAAAATTGATGCTTGGCTTGGGCGAATAACTCAACGTGATATTAAATACACGAATGAGCATTTATTTGCTGAGCTAGATGAGCAAAATCAAGGGGCTATTTTTATAGGTTCCCACTTGGGTAATTTAGAGGTGTGCAGGGCACTTAGCCAGCACCGCAGCAGTAAAAAAATAAATGTACTGGTGTTTACCCATCACGCTGTTGAATTTAATAAAATGCTTAAAAAGATTAACCCAGATGTGTCGGTTAATTTAATACAAGTGACTGATATGGGGCCTGACTTAGCTATTTTACTAAAAGAAAAAGTAGAGCAGGGAGAAATAATCGTTATTGTTGGCGATAGAACAAGCACAACAACGGCTTCTCGGTCGGTACAGGTACCATTTTTAGGCAAAAAAGCCCCATTTTCACAGGGGCCTTTTATATTAGCCGCGCTGCTTGATTGCCCTGTTTACTTTTTGTTTTGTTTAAAAGATAAAAAAAGCAAAAAGTATCAAGTGATATTTGAACATTACAGCCAATCATTAAAAATGCCTCGACGAGAGCGACAGCAGGCGCTAACACTTATTATTACTGACTATGCACAGCGTTTGAGTTATTACGCAGCTTTATATCCTTATCAGTGGTTTAATTTTTACGATTTTTGGAAAAGTGATCAGCAGGTAGTGCGCGATCAATCAATGGAGAGCAAGTGTGACTGAACAAAATATACAGCTTTTTGGCAATCAGCGATTATCAATTGAAGATATTGTTCGAGTTGCCTTTAATGAAACACAAGTGCAATTAAATAGCTGTGAAACTTTTAGCGGTAAAATTAATAGCGCTTTGCGTTTTTTAGACACACTTTTAAAAGAAGATGGCGTAATTTACGGCGTTACAACTGGTTACGGTGATTCTGTAACGGTGGCTGTACCCCTTGATTTAGTTGATGAACTACCTCTGCATTTAACTCGTTTTCATGGCTGTGGACTCGGGGATGTATTTAATAAAGTGCAAGGGCGTGCAATTTTAGCGACCCGTTTAACATCACTTTCACAGGGCTACTCTGGTATTAGCTGGGAAATGCTGCACCTACTTAAAGATTACTTAAATAACGATATAGTGCCTGTGATCCCACAAGAAGGGTCAGTAGGTGCCAGTGGCGATTTAACACCGTTATCTTACGTTGCAGGTGCGATGGTAGGCGAGCGTGATGTGTTTTACAAAGACCAAGTACGTAACAGTGCTGAAGTTATGAAAGAAGTTGGCTTAGAGCCACTAACACTAAGGCCAAAAGAAGGTCTTGCGGTTATGAATGGCACAGCGGTAATGACTGCATTAGCGTGTTTAGCGTTTGATAGGGCTAATTACTTAGCTAAACTGGCAAGCCGTATTACTGCATTATCAAGCTTAGCGCTTAAAGGAAATAGCCATCATTTTGATGAGATATTATTTTCAGTTAAGCCACATCCTGGGCAGCAACAAATTGCACGTTGGATAAGAGAAGATTTAAACCATCACGATCACCCTCGTAATGCAGACAGACTTCAAGATAGGTATTCAATCCGTTGTGCACCCCATGTTATTGGTGTGCTGCAAGACAGTCTGCCGTTTTTTAGGCACATGATAGAAAACGAGCTTAACTCAGCAAACGATAACCCAATAATTGACGGCCAAGGTGAGCATGTATTGCACGGCGGGCATTTTTACGGAGGCCACATTGCAATGGCAATGGATAGCATGAAAACAGCCGTTGCAAATCTTGCTGATTTAGCCGACAGACAAATCGCGTCTCTGGTTGATACTAAGTACAACAATGGCCTACCTGCAAACTTGTCTGATAGTGCACCAGAGCGCCGTTATATTAATCATGGCTTTAAGGCTGTTCAAATTGGCTGCAGTGCTTACACTGCTGAAGCATTAAAGCTAACTATGCCGGCCAGTGTTTTTTCTCGCTCTACAGAGTGCCACAATCAAGATAAAGTGAGTATGGGGACTATTGCGTCTCGCGATTGCTTACGTATTTTACAACTAACAGAACAAGTGTTAGCAAGTACGTTATTAGCCAGTATTCAAGGTGTTAGATTACGTATTAAGCAAGGCGATCTTGAGTTTTCAACTTTAACGCAAGATATGCAAAACATGTATACCGATATAACTGATTACTTTGAAAACCTCACTGAAGATAGACCTATGGAAGCCGTGCTAAGGCAAACAATAGGGTATATTCAAACTAAACGTTGGGCGTTGTATGAATAGTAAAGGTGCATTATTAACGCATGTGGTAGAAATCGAAATTCCATTTCATGACTGCGACCCAATGAATGTTGTATGGCATGGTAACTACCCACGTTACTTAGAAGTAGCGCGCTGCGAGCTACTGCGTTTATTTGATTATGATTACCCACAAATGCATGAATCGGGCTACGCGTGGCCTATAGTTGATATGCAAATAAAGTATGTTGCCTCAGCGGTATTTACTCAAAAAATTAAAGTAGCGGCTTATTTAAAAGAATACGAGAATAGACTACGGATTGATTACGTAATCACTGACTCGCTAACTAACAAGCGCCTTACTAAAGCCTCAACCACACAAGTTGCAATTGAGGTTAGCTCTAAAGAAATGCAATTTGAATCGCCCGCTATTTTATTTAATAAATTAAAAGCGGTTTTGGATTAAATTTTGATTTTATAGGCGATTTAAATGAATTTATTAAAATGTTTTACATTGAGTGTAGCCATTAGCTTTTTACTGTTTTGCTCTGTAGTAAATGCAGCACCAATTAAAGGTGAGTTTAAGCAATATAAGCAATTTAATGGATTTGCTAAACCTTTTATTTCGTCGGGTGTTTTTTCGTTGATTGATGAAAAGCTCATTTGGCAAGTGAAAATGCCTGTTGAGAGCATGCTCATAATAGAAAATGGCAAAGTGCTTGCACAAAATGCTAATGGTGAGTTAATACAACAACCCGGTAGTGAGCAATTTGTAGGATTACTGAGTGACTTACTCAGCGTAAATATGAGTGCGTTGGTAACTCGTTTTGATATTGCTAAAATGCAAGGTAGCTGCACACAGTTAACACCAAAAGAAGGGGTGTTACAGCAATTATTTAGTGATTTTATTTTATGTGAAACTACTAAGCAAGTGAGCAGTATTGTACTAAATGAGCACTCAGGAAATAAAACAAAAATTGAATTTACTTATCCCAAATAAAATTATGTTTTTAAATAATGCAGTGGTTAATTAAGGGAATAGTGCAATGACAAAACGAATTACCGTTATTGTTGGGTGGTTTAGCAGTTTAACTTTACTTTTTGCTGCTGCTTTTTGGTTGTCTAAACCAACGTTTAGCGCCGATATGTTTAGCTTATTGCCAAAGTCGCACTCCCAAATTGCACATGCTGAAGATGTCTTTTTTCAGCAAAATGCTAACCGTATTATGTTCTCGTTTGCAGGAAATAATAAAAATAAAGCATTTGATGATTTCCAAAAATGGCTTGACGATAATGCAATTAAAAGCACATTTAACTTTCCGTCCGTTAACGATTTAGCGCAAACATTCTCACCTTTCAAACATGCGTTATTAAGTGATACTTACAAGCAAACATTAAGCAAAAAAACAACGTTTGAACATTATTACCTTGAGCAATTAAATCAGTTAGGCAACCCATTTGTAAGTGCTACCTTAAGCAAAGATACAAGTTTGAGCCTAGCGGCATTTATAGGAGATAACTTAAAACAAAGCCAATTGTTTACGCTTGAACAAGGTCGTTTAACTCGACGTTTAAAAGGCGTTGAATACCGTGTCATTTTGGCAAACTTAGCGCCTGAAAATTTAGGGGTTAATAAATCAATTGATTTAGCTGGCGCGATAATTAAACAGATAAATATACTTAATAAAACCTACCCTGATTTAAGCATTACTTACTCTGGTGTGCTATTTCATACGGCTGAAAATGCTGAACAAGCTAAATACGAGATGAGCCTGTTTGGTGGCATTAGCTTATTAGCCCTTATTGTTATGGTATTTTGGGTGTTTAGGCGTTTAAACAGTATTTTATTAGCAAGCTTTACCGTACTGAGTGCACTTATTGGCGGCGCTATCGCTATGGTGTTGCTGTTTAAGACTATTCATTTATTAACGCTTGTTTTTGCAGTTACCTTGATTGGTATTGCCATTGATTATGCATTTCATGGTATGACTGATTTAGCCAAAAAAGAGTATGAAAAAGGCTACAGCAAAGGGACACAATCTGCGCTTTTACTCTCTCTTATTACGACTACGTTGGGTTATTGTTGCTTACTAGGTGCGCCACTAACGTTATTATCTCAAGTTGGCGTGTTTGTTATTGCGGGTTTAGTGAGTGCTTGGCTATTTACAGTTTTAGTTTTGCCATTGTGGCAATCTACACTCAGGTTATCGCCTTCGAGTTTATTGATGAGTCAAAAGCTCATTAAGGTTTTTTTATACTGCAATAGTTTAAAAAAACCGATACTCATTACATTATTAGCCCTTATAAGTGCGTTATTTTTAATAAAACCTATTAGCTTTAATGATGATGTAAAGCTATTAAATGCAAGCTCCGAACATTTAATGCTAAACGAAAAAAAGCATTTGTTATTACTTGGGCAATGGGATAGCCAAATTGTTTTTATGTTTGCAGATAGCGACGAAGCGCTTTTACAAAAACAAGAACAATTTTTAAAACGCTTAACCCAACTAAACCCTAATTTTAAACATAATAGCATTAGCCATTGGTTGCCTAGTTTACAAAAGCAGAGGGATAACCAAGCCTTGTTTGAACAGGCTAAAAACAAAGGGACTTTGGATATTGCAGAGCGCGTTACAGGGCAAGCGTTAGTAAGTACAAAGGCACCGTTATTAACTTATGAAACACTCGCCACGAGTACATTTAAACCATTACTGCTTTCTCAAATGGTTGTTGAGTCAGAACAATCGATAACATGGGTGTCTATTTCGGGTATTTCATCTGATCAACTAATTAATGAGGTTGAAAAAAACAATGGAATTTACCTTTATAATAAACCTAAACAAATTAGTGCTTTATTAAGTGATTACCGTGAATATTTACTATTAAGCCTAGTGCTTGCGGGTTTTATTAGTTGGCTGCTTTTTAGTTGGCGATTTACGATTAAGATAGCGCTGCTGCAGGTGACCATTTTATCTGTTGTGGTGTTGAGCATGCTTTGGGTATGTAATGCGATTCAAGGTAGCTTGTCGTTATTTAATTTACTCGGTGCGTTACTTGTTATTGCATTAGCAATTGATTACCTCGTTTTTTATCAAATAAATAAGTTAGAGCCCAAAAATGTGTTAGCGATTAGCTTATCGGCTGCGTCATCAATGTGGGTATTTGGGATGTTGAGTGCATCTGATACACCGGCTATTTTTAGCTTTGGGCTGAGTGTAATGGTAGGGATTTTAGCTATTTACTTTTTATCACCGCTGAGTGTTTTAAAGCCTCAAAAGGAACAATAATTTGAATAACCTTGAGCAGTACGATGTTGTTGTTATTGGCGCTGGGCCTTCGGGTGCATTGGCTAGTAGCCTTTTAGTACAAAAGGGATGGCGGGTGCTGGTACTTGAACAGCAGGCGTTTCCACGTTTTTCAATTGGTGAAAGCTTACTGCCGCAATGTATGGCGTTCTTAGAAGAGGCGGGCTTAATCGATATACTGCATAACAATGCAGCGACTTTAGGTTTTCAGTTTAAAGATGGCGCTGCTTTTCATCGGGCAGGGCAAAATACGACTATAAACTTTACCGAAAAATTTACTAAAGGCCCAGGCACTACGTATCAAGTGAAAAGAGCTGACTTTGACAAATTATTAGCAGACAAAGCACAAGGACAAGGCGTAGAGATCAGATATAAGCACACCGTGGTTGACTACTGTGATGAGCCAAATGGTGCATCATTAGTGGTACACAATGAGCAGCAACAAGCTTACCGCGTTAATGCCCGATTTGTATTGGACGCAAGTGGCTTTGGGCGTGTATTACCAAAATTGTTAGATTTAGAACTTCCCTCTAGCTTTCCTGTTCGCAGCGCTTATTTTAGTCATTTTAAAGACAATATTAGTGATTCAAGCTTCGATCGTAATAAAATTTTGATTACCGTGCACCCTCAATATTCTGATGTGTGGTATTGGCTTATTCCCTTTAGTGATGGTACTGCGAGTATTGGGGTGGTGGCGCAGTCAGAGCGTTTTAATGACGACGAATCTAGCGATTTACTAAATCAATTTATAGAGCAAGATCCTTATTTAAAAACACTGTTAGCACAACGAGAGTTATTAACTCCAGCAAAAAATATTAAAGGCTACTCGGCAAATGTGAGTAAGTTATATGGTAAGCACTTTGCTTTATTAGGTAATGCGGGGGAATTTTTAGATCCGGTATTTTCATCAGGTGTAACAATTGCACTTAAATCTGCAAATTTAGTTGCTCCACTTGTTGATTGCTATTTAAAAAACGAAGTCGTCGATTTTGACACTCACTACGCACAGCCATTACAAGCTGGAGTTGATTGTTTTAGAACCTTTGTAACAGGATGGTACGATACGCGTTTTCAGGATGTAATATTTTACTCTGAGCAAAATACTCAGGTACGAGAAATGATTAGTGCTATTTTAGCGGGCTACGCATGGGATACAAATAACCCATTTGTTGCACAAAGTGAACGCCGTTTAAATGTCTTGGCTCAGTTATGTCAAAATTAATTAAGTATGCGGTGTGTAGTGTATTCATATTTGCTGTATTGAGCGCCTGTACGAGTTTTACAGCATCTAAGAATAGAGTGTATCTATCACCTAATATTCAATTAAATATTAATAGCGTGCCAGCACAAATGTTTGATAGGTCTTGGCAGCATGTTTTGTATATTACAAATCAGCAAAAAACACATACTGTATTTGCCCAATTAGCTATAAATGACAAAGGTGCAATTAAGTTATTGTTAATGACAGTACAAGGCTTTCCAATTATGGAGCTTGAAAAACCTTTAAATGGCCCGGTAAAAACACGAAATATGCTGGCGGTAGAAGGGATAGACCCTCATTATATCTTGGCGGATATTGCATTAGTACATTGGCCAGTAGCATTTTTACAAAAGCAGTTAGAGGGTGCTTTAATAGAGCAGGTTGGCTCTAATCGGGAAGTATTTAACGATGAGGGTACATTTATCACCATTGACTATAGTGGTGAGTCGACAACGTTGAACAATATTTTACATCAGTATCAAATAACATTTAAAAAGGTAGAACAGTGACATATTGGCTGAATGATTTAGGCATTGTGAGCGCGATGGGCATAGGCCAAGATGCAACCACAACAAGCTTAAATAAATATAAACCTGCAACTCCTTTATTAACTTTAAATACAAGTTTAAGTGCTGAGCAAACTCCGCTTTATGTTGGGCAAGTTCAGTCTATTGCTTTATCAAATAATAAACGTATCAATACATTTATTGATCTAGCTTTAGAGCAGATTAAGCCAACCTTAGATAAACTTTCGCATATTGATAAGTCGCGTATCGCAATTGTAATGGGTACTAGTACATCAGGTATTCATGATGGTGAAAGAGCGCGTAAAAGCTATGAAAGTACAAAACTCTGGCCTGATGACTTTAGTTACAGTGATCAAGAGTTAGCTACACCCGCTCATTACATTGCACATAAAATAGGGGCTCTAGGGCCTTGTTACAGTATTTCTACTGCGTGCACGTCGAGTAGCAAAGCGTTAATTAGCGCCCGAGCTTTGCTAAATGCTGATTTAGCCGATGTGGTAATTTGTGGTGGTGCGGATAGTTTGTGCCAATTAACAATTAATGGCTTTGATTCGCTCGCTTCATTAAGCTTGGGTTTATGCCAGCCTTTTTCTAGCACCAGAGACGGCATAAATATTGGTGAAGGGGCCGCTTTATTTGTAATGACTAAAAATATGCCAATAACAAATAACGGCGTAATGTTACTAGGCTGTGGCGAAAGTTCAGATGCGCATCATATGTCAGCCCCCGATCCTAATGGGGTGGGCGCCCAAGCCTCAATGGAAAAAGCACTAAAAAGTGCAAAGTTATCCTGTGGTGATATTGATTATATTAACGCTCACGGTACGGCTACTGTAAAAAATGACGAAATGGAAGCACTTGCAATTAATCGCGTGTTTGGCAACAATACCCCGCTTAGCTCTAGTAAGCATTTAACAGGGCATACCCTTGGTGCTGCAGGCGCTATTGAAGCCGGTATATGTTGGTTATTATTAAAAGACAGCGGCCAACATATGCTGCCATATAACGTGATTAAAGAAGGCAGTGATTTGGCTGATATAAAAATAATAAAACAAGCGTTTAAGCCCGCTCTTAAATACTGCTTATCTAATTCATTTGCGTTTGGCGGTAATAATGCCAGCTTAATATTGGGAGTTAACGTTGACTAATTACCTTATAGAGCAAGTAGTCCCGCATGATGCGCCAATGATTTTAATAGATAGCCTTTTGACATACAGCGAAGATGAAGCTCAGTGCGGAGTTACTATAACTGAGCAAAGCCCTTTTTTTAGTCCTGCGATTAATGGCGTACCTAGCTATATTGGTGTTGAGTACATGGCGCAGTCTATTGCCGCTTATGCTGGTGCGTTGGCGAATGATGAAAATAAACCTGTAAAAATTGGTTTTTTAATTGGCACGCGAAAATATCAAACTTATCAACCGGGTTTTAAAAACGGCAGTAAGTTGACTATTGAAGTGAAAAAACTATATCAAGAAGAGTCAGGTTTAAGTGTATTTGAATGCCAAATACTCGCGTGTGAAACTCTACTTTGCCAAGCAAAAATTAATGTATTTCAGCCTGAAAATCCGTTGGAATTTATAAGAGAAAATCAATGACAAAAAGAATTTTAGTTACGGGTTCAAGCCGTGGCATTGGTAAAGCTATTGCGTTAAAACTTGCTGAGCAAGGGTTTGATATTGCAGTACATTGCAGAGCAGGTGTTGAGCAAGCTCAAGCAACATGCGATGAAATTAATGCATTAGGTAGAGCCACCAGTTTATTACAATTTGATGTATGTGACAGAGAGCAGGCCAAAACACAAATAATAGAAGATATAGCTCAGCATGGCGCTTATTACGGCGTGGTGTGTAATGCAGGTATTACTAACGATATGGCATTTCCTGCTATGCAAGGGGAAGACTGGGATTGTGTAATACGTACAGGCCTTGATGGGTTTTATAATGTAGTACACCCAACTGTAATGCCTATGGTACAAAGCCGTAAAGGTGGGCGCATAATTACAATGTCATCGGTATCGGGTATTGCCGGTAACCGAGGGCAAGTAAATTATAGTGCAGCAAAAGCCGGTATTATTGGGGCCACTAAAGCACTTGCATTAGAATTGGCAAAACGCAAAATTACAGTTAATTGTGTGGCACCTGGTTTAATAGAAACCGCGATGACTGATGAATTACCTATTGATGAAATGATGAAAATGATACCCCTAAAGCGCATGGGGAGCGTTAAAGAAGTCGCAGGCACAGTCGCTTTTTTAATGTCTGATGATGCAGCTTACATAACACGCCAAGTGATTTCGGTTAATGGTGGCATGGTTTGATTAAACGCGTTGTTGTAACAGGCATGTCTGTGGTCACTGCATTGGGCGATGATTGGTCTGAATTTAAACAAGCCTTAATTAAAGGCGAAAATGCTGTTGTTACTATGCCAGAGTGGGATATAGCCGACGATCTCAATACTCGTTTAGCCGCGCCAGTTAAACACTTTGAACGACCAAGTCATTATAAACGTAAGCAAATCCGTTCAATGGGGCGAGTGTCACTTATGTCAACTCGTGCTACTGAGTGCGCACTTGAACAAGCCAAACTACTCGAGCACGAAAGTCTAACAGATGGCTCTACGGGCATAGCATATGGCTCATCTACTGGCTCTACTGCGCCATTACTCGCCTTTGCAAATATGATGGAAACGGGGTCGATGTCAGGTGTAACAGCAACGAGTTACATTAAAATGATGGCGCATACTGCCCCTGTAAATGTGGGTGTGTTTTTTGGTTTAAAAGGGCGTGTTATAACAACAAGCTCTGCTTGTACATCGGGATCTCAAGGAATAGGCTACGCCTATGAAGCGATTAAGTTTGGCCGACAAAAAATAATGGTGGCTGGTGGAGCTGAAGAGTTATGTATTACTGAAGCCGCCGTATTTGATACGCTTTATGCTACATCTACACAAAATCAAACACCAAAAAAAACACCAAGACCTTTTGATAAAAATCGCGATGGCTTAGTGATAGGCGAAGGCGCGGGTACACTTATTTTAGAAGAATACGAACATGCAAAAGCGCGCGGAGCAACAATATTAGCTGAGGTGGTTGGTTTTGGTTGTAATTCTGATGGGCAGCACGTTACTCAACCAACATCAAAAACAATGCAACTAGCGATAGAAATGGCACTACAAGATGCCAATCTAGAATCAGAAAAAATTGGTTACGTTAATGCGCATGGTACATCAACAGATAAAGGTGATATTGCCGAGTCTCACGCAACGTTTAGAGCATTGGGCAGCAAACCTATTAGCTCGTTAAAAAGTTATTTGGGGCATACATTAGGTGCTTGTGGTGCAATAGAAGCATGGGCAAGCATTAATATGATGGCTGATAACTGGTTTGCACCAACAATTAATTTAGATAACGTTGATGACGAATGTGCTCAGCTTGATTACATAAAGCATCAAGGGCGTGAGATTAATACCGATTATGTGATGAGTAATAACTTTGCGTTTGGTGGTATTAACACCTCTTTAATATTTAAACGCTATAAAGTAGATTAAACACGTTAAAAGATAAGTTATGACTAACTGTTAGCTCGTTTTTACTGTATAATTTGCGACCCTTGATAATGTGGCCGTAGGTTATACAGCATGAATTTTAAATCTTTTAGTTTCGCTCCTGAAATCATCCAGGCGTTGGACGAACTTAACTATCACACCCTTACGCCCATTCAGCGCGCAGCAATTCCTGCTGTTCGTAAAGGTAAAGACGTTTTAGCCAGTGCACAAACTGGTACCGGCAAAACTGCCGCGTTTGCTTTACCTATCATCCAAAAATTGGTTGAGTCTGAACTCAGCACAACTAATGCACCTCATGCATTAGTACTTGCACCAACGCGTGAACTTGCAGAACAAATTGCAAATAACTTTAGAGATTTTGCAAAGCATACATCACTTAAAGTCGTTAGTTTATTTGGTGGTGTGAGCACTGCTGGCCAAGCCAACGCTTTAAAAGAAGGTGTTGATATTGTTGTTGCAACACCGGGTCGTTTATTTGATCATATTCGTTTAGGTAACTTAAGCCTTGCAAGTGTTAAGCACCTTGTTCTTGATGAAGCTGACCGTATGCTTGATATGGGCTTTATTGAAGATATGCAAAACGTTATTAAAAGCTGTGCAGAAGAGCGCCAGATTTTACTTTTCTCTGCTACATTCCCTGCTGCAATTAAACAGTTTGCATCTAAAGTATTGAAACAAGCTGAAATAGTGCGTGTTGATCAAACTAACAGTACAGCAAGCACCGTTGAGCATGTTGTTTACCCAGTTGAAGAACGTCGTAAGCAAGAGTTGCTTTCTGAATTGATTGGTAAGAAAAACTGGCAACAAGTGCTTGTCTTCGTAAACATGAAAGAAACAGCTGATGAGCTTGTTAAAGAGCTTAATCTTGATGGTATTCCGGCAGGCGTTTGCCACGGTGATAAATCTCAAGGTAACCGTCGTCGTGCTTTACGTGAATTTAAAGAAGGCAAAGTGCGCGTATTAGTGGCTACAGAAGTGGCAGCTCGTGGTATTGATATTGATGGTTTACCTCGTGTAATTAATATTGATTTACCATGGCTTGCAGAAGATTACGTTCACCGTATTGGCCGTACAGGTCGTGCTGGTCGCCAAGGTCAAGCAATCTCATTTGTTAGCCGCGAAGAAGAAAACACCTTGTTTGAAATTGAAACGTTAATCGGTCAAAAAATCAAACGTGTATATCTAGAAGGTTACGAAGTAAGTAACCGTGAAGTACTCATTGATAAAATTGGTAAAAAACCAGCGCATTTACGCCGTACACGCTCTAACAAGTTATCAGGACAAGCAACTGGTGAAGCGAGAGCAGTAAATCGCTCACGTATTTCAAGCGTTCGCAAAAGCTTAAAAGGCGAAAAACTGTCACTTAAAAAGTCATAGTTAACGCCGTTTAGTTAAAAAAACCTGAGTTTACTCAGGTTTTTTTGTGCCTGGTGATAACACCTCATCAATAGTATTTGCATATTCATAAGCCGCTTGCTCGTCCCCTTTATTTGCTATTATGGATAAACCAACCGGCAAACCACTTACTTTTCCGACAGGTAGGGTTATGTGCGTTGTGCCAGCAATAGCAGATAACGAACTACTACTGCCATTAAAATTATCACCATTAACTAAGTCAGTTTTCCAGGCGGGGGATACTGTAGGTGCTATAACAATATCAAGCTTGTTGTTTTTATATACATTAACAATGGCTGTCGTTGCTAAAGTGCGATAGCGTTCTTTAGTCTCCTGGTATTTTCTTTTGTTATTTAAATCAATAGCCTGCGATTGAACTAGGATGTCTTGCTCAAAGTGGTAACACCATTAAGTCAAAGCATGCTTAACTGAATGGTGTTATCACAAAGTGAGGCTTTTCGATAAACAGCTTAAAAAAGAGGTTTAAGCGTTTTCTAACATAGACAGTGCGACCGCTTCAGCCGCTTTAATGCCATCAATACCCGCTGATAAAATACCGCCAGCGTAGCCTGCGCCTTCGCCTGCTGGGTAAAGCCCTTTAGTGTTAATACTTTGGAATGTTTTATCACGCTTAATACTGATAGGCGACGAAGTACGTGTTTCAACGCCGGTTAATAAACCGTCGTTAGTAGAAAAACCACGAATTTGTTTATTAAACGCAGGTATAGCTTCGCGAAGAGCATCAATAGCAAATTGTGGTAGTACTTTACTCAAGTCAGTTAACTTAATACCGGGTGTGTAAGAAGGTTGTACTTCACCTAAGTTTTCTGATGATTTACCTTTTAAAAAGTCTCCAATTAACTGTGCTGGTGCATCGTAGTTGCTACCACCAAGCTCATACGCTTGTTCTTCAAGTTTGCGCTGTAAGTCTATACCTGCAAGAGGATTACCCGGGAAATCCTGCTCGGGAGAAATACCTACCACAATAGCGCTGTTAGCGTTGCGCTCACTTCGTGAATATTGGCTCATACCGTTGGTAACAACGCGGCCCTCTTCAGACGTTGCCGCTACAACAGTACCGCCTGGGCACATACAAAAGCTGTAAACGGTACGACCATTATCACAATGGTGAACAAGTTTATAATCGGCAGAGCCTAAAATAGGGTTACCAGCATTTGTACCAAAACGGCATTCATCGATCATTGATTGTTTATGCTCGATCCTAAAACCGACTGAGAAAGGTTTTGCTTCAACATAAATGCCTTTTTTGTGGAGCATGTCAAACGTGTCACGAGCACTATGACCTACAGCTAATACAACATGGCGAGTATTTAACTGCTCGCCATTTGAAAGCGTTAAGCCAGTTACTTGCCCATCATCTAAATGAATATCGTCAACACGTGTGCTAAAGCGAATTTCGCCGCCAAGTTCTATTATACGAGCACGCATTTTTTCAATCATGGTAACAAGTTTAAACGTACCAATGTGTGGCTTACTTACGTATAAAATTTCATCGGGGGCGCCTGCTTCTACAAATTCAGTAATGACTTTACGGCCGTAATGTTTTGGATCTTTTACTTGGCTGTATAACTTACCGTCTGAAAATGTACCTGCGCCACCTTCACCAAATTGTACGTTTGATTCTGTGTTAAGTGTGCGTTTACGCCAAAAACCAAACGTGTCTTTTGTACGTTCACGTACTTCTTTACCGCGCTCTAATATAATGGGATTAAAACCCATTTGAGCAAGTAATAGGCCTGCAAATAAACCACAAGGGCCAAAACCAATAACGACAGGGCGCTCTGTCATATTTTCGCTGGCGTGGGCTACAAATTTATAGTTTGTGTCTGGCGCTACTTTTACATGTTGGTCTTTTTCAAATGCTGAGAGTAGATCGGCTTCGTTATCAACTTCTATATCGAGTGTATAAATAAGTAAAATAGCTGATTTTTTACGTGCATCATAACCACGTTTAAACACATTAAAACTGTGCAATTGCTCTGGTTGGATTTTTAGTTTATTTACAATTGCTTGACCAATTGCATCTTCGTCATGATCAAGTGGCAGCTTTATTTCGGTTAAACGTATCATTTATATCTCTTTTAGGTGTCATAGCGGGGTATTACTACCGCTCACAATAAGGGGATGCAGGGCACAATGGGTGTGCAAACATAAGGCGCGTATTTTACGTTAAAATAGGGTGATATGGCACTTATTTATTGTATTTTTGGGGTGGATGGGTATGATCCACAACTGTTGTTTAAAATCTTAGGTATTAAAATAGTATGGCGTTTGTAGTCACCGAAAATTGTATAAAATGCAAGTACACCGATTGCGTGTCAGTGTGCCCAGCAGATGCATTTTTTGAAGGCCCTAATTTTTTAGCTATTAGCCCGATTGATTGTATCGATTGCGGTTTATGTGTCCCTGAATGTTCAGCTGATGCAATATACCAAGAAGATGAGCTACCAGAATCTCAAAAAGAGTTCACAGAATTAAATGCTGAACTCGCATTGGTCTGGCCGCGCATTACAGAGGTTAAACCTGCACCAGAGGACGCTGATGTATGGAATGGCATAGACAATAAGCTTAAACTACTCGAAACTTGATGGGTAACATTAGTTACTCCTTTATCATTAAATAGTTAATTTTTCATTTCAAAGTATTAACAAATGTACCTGGATAAATTACAATCCCCAGCTTAAGTTACTCCCTATGAGTAATTACAGTCTAAATGGATGTTTATGCAGTACTTTATAACTATAATAAAAAAGTTTACCTTCCTATTTTTAAGTTTCGTTTTATTACTCTCAAGCCTTGATGTAGCGGCTAGTAAACAGCAAGTACCCTTATCTCGTATTGATTCAAATATCACTATTGATGGTGTTATGGATGAAGCGCACTGGAAAAACGCGACACCTATACCTCTACTCTACCAAGATGAGCCTAACGAAAAAGGCACACCTCCTGTAAAAACTGATGCTTTTATTTACGAAGATGGCACAAACTTATATGTTGCCTTTATTGCAGAGGATCCAAACCCTGAGCAAATTCGTGCATCACTTCGTGACCGCGATACGCTGTGGGAAGACGATGTAGTTATTCTTGTTATTGATACATTTAATGATGAACGCAGTGGTTATGAATTTCATGTGAATCCCCTTGGTGCACAAGGCGAGATAAGAATGACCGACACCGATGGGTGGAGTTCAGATATCTCATGGAATGCTATTTGGGATAGCGCAGGGCAAATTAACGAGAAAGGTTACGTTGTTGAAATGCGTATTCCTTTTAAGGCACTGCGCTTTCCTGAAAATGAAAAAGAGCTAACGTGGGGTTTTTCAGTCATGAGAAACTATCAACGTGATGTTTTATATCAGCTATCAAATATGGGGTTTGATAGAAATATAAAATGTAGCCTTTGTCAGTTTGATAAGTTAGTGGGTTTTAGCGATATTGAATCGAGTAAAAATATTCAATTAACACCTACATTGACCGCACTTCGTAACGATAATAAATCTGAATTACCGGGTAACTGGGATAATGGCGATATTGATACCGAAGTGGGCTTAGATTTGCGTTGGGGTTTAACCAAGGACGCTGTTTTAAATGCGACGATCAATCCAGATTTTTCGCAAGTAGAAACAGACTCTTTAGAGCTCGATGTAAATACAACATTTTCTATTTATTACGCCGAAAAACGACCTTTCTTTTTAGATGGTGCTTCTTACTTTAAAAGCAGCTTATTTGAGCTTTTATACACGCGTACAATTGCAGAGCCTACCTTAGGTGCAAAGCTGACGGGTAAAACGGGTGATCATAGTTATGCTTTGATGCTCGCTGATGACGACAATAGTAATATTTTACTGCCTACGAATCAGGGCTCTGGCTTTGCAAGCTTAAATGAAAAAACGAATGCGGCCGCTGGGCGTTATCAATATGACTTAGGTCAGCAAGGTACTATTGGTATTTCAAGCACGCACAGAGAAAGTGATGACTATCACAACACTGTATTATCAGTGGACGGTAGCTACTGGTTTAATCAATCGGACACTCTTTTGTATCAAGTATCATCTGCTGATACACGTAACTCTGAATTTTTAATTCAAAATTATAATCTATCTGAAACTCAGTCAGATGAAGCTTATGCTCTAGAACTTACTCGCGATAAACGTGATTACAAACTGTTTGCGTCGTATGAAAATATTGGCCAGGACTACCGCACCGATTTGGGTTATCAAGAGAAAGTAGATTACGAAAAGGTTGTGTTTGGAGGCGGGCAGACATGGTACAGAGACGAGTCTGATTTACTTACTTCATGGTCATACGAAGCTGATTGGGATAAAACGTGGGCACAAAACGGTGACTTACTTGAAGAAGAATACGAAGGTTTTTTAAGCTTTAAAGGTCAGATGCAATCTATTTTTGAAATTGGTTTAGTACATCGCTATGAAAATTATAATGGCAATTTCTACAATCAAAATATTGGCTATATTTATACTGGGTTCAAACCCACTAAAGATTTAAAGCTAACCTTATATGCAGAATACGCAAGCCGTATTGACTATACCAACGAACAGCTTGGTGATGTGTTTAACACTCAAACACAAGTGTTATGGGATATTAACGACCATTGGCAATTCGATATAAAACACAACTATAGCCAATTGGATAACCCGCAAGGGGATCGTGTATTCACTGCTAACTTAGTCGACTTTAGACTTCATTATAAATTTAGCATGCGTTCAATTCTTAAATTAATTTTACAATTTGAAGATATTGATAGAGACGAAAATGCTTACTTTTATCAAGTGAGCCAAATCAATAAAGATTATGGTAGCCAGCTTGTTTACTCATATAAAATTAATGCACAAACATTATTTTACTTAGGGTATTCAGATAAAGGTTACCAAGATGATTCTCTTAAAAATATTGAGCGGGATCAGCGTACATTTTTTACAAAAGTTAGCTATGCATGGCAGCTGTAATCGCTAAGAATTACAGTGCAGCAGAAATGCTCGTTATATTAGCCGGTTGTAATAATGCAGTTTGTTACGTTACTTAGCTTTTTTGCTAAAATTAATGCCGTAGTATTAATCGTTTTCGAATAAATTTATAGGCGGGCAGTAAAAAATTATAGAGCTTATTGACGGTATGTATTAAATTTTAAACAATTAGAACCTTTTTGTTTATTTTTGTTTATCCCACCTATACTATATGCAAGATATAGTTAGGTAATCCATTGTTGTTACGATTTTTTTTATGCTAATGGCTTAGGACTATATCAATGCTTGCGTAGTACTAAATGCAAGCGATATATTCCGCTTTTGGAAATGGGTTGAAGGGAGAGGTAAGATAGATGGATTTTTTTATGAATAAATTTAAACCACTTGGTTTTATTTTCTTAATAATAATTCTATTTTGTTTTTGCATAAATATAGGGTTAACGAATCAGATTAACCGTATAAATCTATTTCACACCAGTATTGATATACGAAGCTTCGAAATAACGAATACCTCTCTTGATATGGCTCCTTGGTATAATCCGATATTAAATGGCCACTATATAATCCAACAGCACACAGCTGATTTCTTGCTTATTAAAACCACTGACACTCAGTTTGTAGCCGCTGATTCAAGTAAGTTAATTATAATGACACTTACATCACCTATTAATTTTTTACTTTTATGTATCTTAATATTTGGTTCTGGCCTGTACTTACGCAGAGAGCGTAGAAAACGTCATTATAAGAATCAAATAGCTGAGCTTAACGGTCAAGCTAATAGATTACTAACAGCATTTAATTTGCAAGTAAAACCAGCAGAGAACCCCTTAGGTGTAAGCAGCTTAAGCCAATCAATAAATAGTTTAAATACACATGTTGATAATTATGTAAAGCAAACACAAACAAGTATATGCCAAGACAAACTGACGTTATTAATTGACCGCCATGCTTATATTGAACATATCGACAGGCAAATTAATCACGCAAACCAAGAAGAGCTGAAGTGCGCACTCCTGTTTATAGATCTTGATGGTTTTAAACAAGTAAATGACTCGTTTGGCCACAGCTTTGGTGATGAAATATTAGTTCAGGTTGCGAGTCGACTCGCAAACGTTTTGCGTCACCATAAGTTAAGTAATATAAATAGTGCTAACCAATTAGAGCAAAACTTATCAAGACTAGGAGGAGATGAATTCTCCATTTTTATAGAACTACTTGATGATAGCGACAGGGTTATTGAAATTGCAAAGCACGTGCTAAGTGAACTTGAAAAAGACTTTGTGCTAGGCAATAAAATAGTAAAAATTAGTGCCAGCATTGGTATTGCGGCTTATCCAGAAAGTGCATCAACGCCTCAAGCGCTTCTACAATTAGCCGATGTAGCTATGTACAGAGCTAAAAGCGATGGTAAGGGAATATTTAAAGTTTACTCGCCAGAAATGGGTAACAAAATGCGCCGTTACCATTATTTACTCGAAGAGCTACGCATAGCAGTCGCTTGTAAAGATTTGTACTTATCTTTTCAGCCAATTGTGCATGTTGAAGATTGTATGATTGATTACTTCGAAGCGCTTACACGCTGGGACCACCCAGTTGAGGGTATGATCCCCCCTTCAGAGTTTATACCAATAGCAGAGGAGTCTAATTTAATATTAGAGCTTGGCGATTGGATTATGCTTGAATCGTGTCGGCAAATGGCTGCTTGGCACAATGCAGGTATGCGCAAAGTAAAAATATCTGTTAACGTTTCGGGCATTCAACTAAAGCATCGTGATATTTATGATTGGGTAATGAAAAAACTTAAAAAAACCGGCTTACCCGCTACGTCCTTAATGCTGGAAATTACCGAATCAACTTTCATTAAAGCCAGTCCAAGAATTATTAAAGAGCTAAGTAGGCTAAGAGAAGAGGGTATCACTATTGCTATTGATGACTTTGGTACAGGTTTTAGTTCTTTAAGTACATTAGCGGATTTACCAATAGATGTTATTAAAATTGATCGCTCGTTTATAGCACAAGCCAATAAAAGCCAAAAATATAACGATATATTAAATACAATTAGTGATCTTGGGAAAAAGCTAGGTCTTAAAATTGTTGCAGAAGGCGTTGAAGAAATAGGGCAGTTTGAACTCGTTAAAAAAATGGGTGTGAGCTCTGTTCAGGGTTACCTAGTAAGCCGCCCTGAGTCATCGGTTAATGTCGGTAATAAAGTACTACGCAATAACACCAGTAACCTTTCAGCATCGGGTACAAGTGCGTGGGATATTGTTAGTTAGTTACAAATAAAAATGCCACTCTAAATAGAGTGGCATTTTTTGTTTAATCAGAAATTATTGTATTAAAGATCAAATGTGCGAGAAATAGCAAGTACAATACGCTCATCAGACGCATCATTATCTAAGCTTGTGTTTTCAGCGGCCACTTCAATACCAAAACCTTCGTAGCTTGTTTGGTATGCTAAGCGGTAGTGGTGGTATGATTTATCACCCTTGATCTCATCCCACTCAAACTTATCACCATCAAGTGAGTTTGAAATATCAAAGCTTGCACGTAGTGCATGGTTTGGAGCCAGCTCATATGTGTGAGCAATCATCGAAATAACATGACCGGTGTCATAACCAAAGTAGTCCCAGCTGTACCAAAAGTTAAGCTCAGTTTGGCCGTACTCACTTGCATAACCAAATTTAGTGTAAGCTTCAGCGTAGTTACCATCGCTGTTATTACCTTGATAAGTGTAATAAGCAATGCCGTAGTCAACGCTAAATTGCTCATCAAGTTGTACATATTTACCTACATAAGCATCAAGCTCAAAGTCAGTGTCGTCACCAAAATCTACATTTGAAGCCCATGCACCTGCATATACACCGCTTTCAAAGGCATAGTCTAAGCTACCTTGAACTGCAGGGTTGCTATCTGTTTGGCTTACACCATTAAAAGTGTAGTCAGACGCTGCAGTGATTGTTGTTGACCAATCAGCTGCTGCAGTGGTTGATAAAAGTGCTAATGGTAGTGCTACTGCAAGTTGTTTTAGTTTTTTATTCATTATTAATCCCTAGTGTACTGTGTCTATTTTTGTGTAATCAATTGCGTTTGCTTTTGGTGAGCTGTCTATATTCGTAACTGTTTTAAATTTACTGTAACCAATAAAAGCAGCACAGATAAAGAACAAGCCAATAACTAATGCGCCTACCCACTGAATTTGTAAAAATTCTAATTTAAACAATAGTGTAAGTAGTGATAGAGCAACAATGTTTCCGACTATGTATTTCATTTTACCAAAACGCTTTACAGTAAAGTTTAGGTTATCTGTATATAAACGCACTAACGAATCGAGTGAGTTAATTACAAATACAATACCTACAAATACCATTGCAAAGTTTTTAATGCCTTGTGTTGGAATGCCCGCTTCATGGTAGTGATAAAGTACGCTAAACCAAATCGCAATCGGAATTGATGGAAATATTAACATTGCACCTAATACTTGGTATGTTTTAAGTCCACCAACAAAGCGTGATGTAAATTGACCAATCATTATGCTCCACGCAAACCACCAGAATAAGTAGAACTCATGGTAATCATTAAGCGGTAAAACAAATTCATTAATGTTTGCAAAGTAAGTACCAATAGAGCCTAAGTTATCTGTAAATGCTGACATTTGACTATCACCAATCACAAATGCGCCAGCCCACATAAAGGCGATTAAAGCTAAAAATAACCACGTAGTAGAAATACTTAAAATACGTACATATTTAATATCAGTACTTGAGTACACAGCAAAACAGATAGCCGCAAACACAATTAAGTAAAATTCAGAAACTATACTTGTTCCATCACCTAGTCCGGGTAAATACCACGGTAGGTTTGTAAGCAGCAAATAAGCGGTAAATGCACATGTACCAATAATTACAACGTTATTGATAAATTTAACCCAAGGAATTTCGAAAAATTTCACTTTAGGTTCTATTACACAGAAATAAAAGCACGTAAGAAAGTAAAATCCCCAGATCAAAAATCCCCAGTAGCCAAACTCAATAGCCAGTGGATTTGCAAACGCGTATTCTGGGCTTGCTTTTATGTCTGCATAACCTGCAAACTCAGTTAAAGGAAACATGATAAGGCCAACATCTAGGCCAGAAGTAAATAGTATTGCTATAAACGTAAAGGTTCGAACTGGTGTTACACCTACTACGCGAACATTACCCCATTTAATTAAAATAGTGATAATGGCAAGTAAGGTAAAAATGATCCCTGCATTAAGCCAAATAGTCATTGTTACCCTCCAGTAATGAATAAAAATAATTCATAAGCACTCCGTATTTTATTGTTTTATTCTCGCATTAACACAACGTAACCTATTTACATCGTGTGCCACTGCAAGGCACGCATTGGCTTAGCCCGACGAGACTAAACCTAAGCATGTGGCTAAAGTTAGATCTCCGTACTACGTTGTGTTTCTTGCCAGTTTGTTGTTATGGCAACATTCACATCCGATTTCTGTAATGGGTCTTTACCTAAAATTATGTCAGCTGCTTTTTCGGCAACCATAATAGTAGGTGCATTTAAGTTTCCATTAGGAACTGTTGGGAATATAGATGAGTCAACAACACGTAGTCCTTCAATACCATGTACTTGCGTATTTGAATTAACAACGGCCATATCATCTTCCCCCATTTTGCATGAGCAAGAAGGGTGGTAGGCACTTTCTACGGCTTGGCGTACAAAGGCATCTATTTCTTCATCTGTTTGAATATGTTTACCTGGTTGAATTTCTTCATCGCGGTATTCATCAAAGGCACTTTGTTCGATTATGTCGCGTGTTAAGCGAACGCACGCTCTAAAGCCTTCAATATCGTCTTGGTGTTCAAGGTAATTAAATAAAATGGTTGGTGGTTGCTCTGGGTTCGCAGAAGCAATAGTGACACTACCGCGACTTTTTGGTTTGTTATGACCAACATGTACCTGAAAACCATGACCTGCAAATGCACTTCTACCATCGTAACGCATAGCCGCTGGTAAAAAGTGATATTGAATATCTGGCCATTCAACACCTGGTTTTGAGCGAATAAACGCACACGATTCAAAATGATTCGTTGCACCTAAACCCGAACGCGTTAATAACCAGCGCGCACCAATCAACCCTTTTGAAACAATGCCTAGTTTGCCGTTAAGCGTGATAGGTTGCTTACACTTGTATTGAAAGTAAAACTCAAGATGATCTTGTAAGTTTTGACCTACACCTGGTAGATGATGCTGTACTTCAACGCCTGCTTTTTCAAGCGCTTGAGTATCACCAATACCAGAGAGTTGTAAAATATGTGGAGAGCCGATAGGGCCTGCACTTAATATAACGTCTTTTGCAGCATGTGCAGTTTTAACGTCGCCATTTACTTTGTATTCAATGCCAGTGGCTTTTTTGCCATCTAAAATCACGCGTTGTGCTAATGCACCTGTAATAATTGTTAAATTACTACGCGATTTAACAGGGTCTAAATACTCACGAGAAGCAGAGCTGCGCACGCCGTCTTTTACGGTCATGTGCATTGGGCCAAAACCCTCTTGCTGCGACGCATTATAATCATCTGTAGAAGCGTAACCGGCTTGTACACCTGCTTTGATAAAGGTGCGGTAAAGCGGGTTTTTCATTTCGTTGCCGTTATTAACGCCAAGCGGGCCTTTGCCACCACGGTAAGTATTTTCACCAAGGTAAAAGCTTTCTGCTTTTTGAAAATACGGTAAACACGATTGGTAATCCCAGCCGTTTGCACCGTGTTGCTGCCATTCGTCAAAATCTTTTGCGTGGCCACGTACATATACCATGCCATTAATAGATGACGAGCCGCCTAATACTTTGCCTCGAGGACAATGCATCTCACGGTTATCTAAATGAGGCTCAGGCTGCGTATGAAACTGCCATGCGTATTTGTCACTATTCATAGGAATAGATAACGCGGTTGGCATTTTTATAAAAATACTTTTATCGCTACCGCCAGTTTCAAGTAGTAATACGCGGTTACTTGAATCTTCAGATAAACGGTTTGCTAAAACACAACCCGCCGAACCCGCGCCAACAATAATATAGTCGTAATGATTACTCATAGTAAGGCGCCTTAAAATGGGCTTTCTATGTCGGCCATACCAACATAAATAGACTTAGTTTGCGTGTATTGATCAAGAGTTTGTATACCATTTTCACGGCCAATACCCGATTGCTTATAACCGCCAACTGGCATTTCAGCAGGTGAGTTACCGTATGCATTAATCCAACAAATACCGGCTTGTAACTTATGAATCACGCGGTGCGCACGTTTAATATCGCTAGTAAATACGCCTGCAGCTAAGCCTAGGTGAGTCCCGTTAGCGCGTGCAATAACATCGTCTTCGTCGTCAAAAACAAGCACGCTCATTACAGGGCCAAATATTTCTTCTTTAACGATAGTCATATCGTCATTACAATCAATAAACACAGTCGGCGCTACAAAATAGCCATTAGGTGCAGATTCTGGTGAAAGCGTTGTACCACCGGTTAATAGCGTTGCACCTTCTTCGATGCCTTTATTAACGTAGCTCATTACTAGTTCTTGGTGCTTTTTAGAAATAAGTGCGCCAAAGTTAGTATTTAAATCTTGTGGGTCGCCAGCAATAATGTTTTTCTCAGTGCGCGCTTTAAGCTCATCAATAAACTGCTGATATACATTTTTATGAACGTAAATACGTGTACAGTTAGTACAAATTTCGCCTTGCGTATAAAAGTTACCTAACATAGCAGCGCTAACTGCTTGCTCAATGTTGGCATCATCAAATACTAATAATGGAGATTTACCACCAAGTTCCATCGTGACATCTTTTAAAGTACCGGCAGCACTTGCCACTACTTTTTTACCTGTGCCTACTTCACCCGTAAACGATACTTTATCAATATCGCTATGCTGCGTTAGCCACTGGCCTACATCGCCCGCGCCTTGAACAACATTAAATACACCTGCAGGTACGCCAGCTTCAACAAATACTTCTGCAAGTTTAAGTGCGCCAAGTGGTGTTTCTTCAGATGGTTTGAATATAAATGCATTACCAGCTGCAAGGGCAGGGCCCGACTTCCAACATGCAATTTGTAGTGGGTAGTTCCATGCACCAATACCCGCACAAATACCTAATGGCTCTTTACGTGTGTAGTAAAAGTCATCACCAACCATTTGTTGTTGGCCTACTTGTGCTGGCGCAAGGCCTGCAAAGTATTCAATTACATCAGCGCCGGTTTCAATATCAACACAATTTGCTTCTTGCATTGGTTTACCGGTGTCGAGTACTTCTACAAGTGCAAGCTCATCGTTGCGCTCGCGTAAAATAGCCACTGCTTTTAATAAAATGCGACTACGTTCAATGGGTGTCATTGCTGACCACTGAGCAAAACCTTGCTTTGCACTGGCAATGGCTGCGTTTTGAATAAATTCGTCGGCAATTTCTACTGCGTAAATAACCTCGCCCGTTGCTGGGTTTGTTACATCAAATGTTTTGCCGTTCTGGTTTGCAAGAAAATGGCCGTTAATAAAATTTTGATAGACAGGTGTAGTCACGCTAGGCTCCATATTGCTTGATAAGTGAAAGTACGTAGCTTTTTGCTAACTTTTCACTGTGTTTAAACTGATTATTGTCTGATTTACTCAGTACTGCTCTTAACCATAGGCCATCGATCATTGCGGCGCTAAGTTCTGCAGCTTGCTTTGCTTGCTCAATAGGCATTAATTGCTTAAAAGAAAATGCTAAATTACTTTGCAAGCGTTTACTGTTTACGTTTTGTAGTCTGTGTAATTCTTCATCATGCATCGATTGCGCCCAAAAACTTAACCACGTTCGGGTTGTATCATTACGCTGTTGTACAAGCGCAAAGTTGGCTTCGATAATAATCATTAAACGTTCAATGGCATTCGTTTGGTTATTTACTTTACTTATCAAGCCTTGTTTTAAGCTTGTTAGTAAGTATCTAACAGTGGCTTCAATTAACCCCTGCTTACCACCAAAATAATGACTAATAATGCCTGACGATAAACCGGCATTTTTACTAATGCTGTTTATAGTTGTGCCTTGTAGTCCATTAGTTGCAACTGACTCTATAGTCGCGTCAATTAGCTGCTGACGTCTGACAGGTTCCATTCCGACTTTAGGCATAATTTTTATTAATTGAACGTTCAATAAACATAAGCTTAAGGTAATAGCTCTAACAATTCAAGGCTGAAGTAAATATCTAGATGCCAAAATGTAGATTAATCATTAATAAAAGCGCAACTAATGCGATAAAGAAGATAAGGTTTTACTTTGTTTTATTTTATTTTATTTTATTTAAAACAAAGGCTTGTGAATTTTATTTTGAAATTAAATAATTGTAATGATTTGTTTACAGCAATAAATGAATAAAATGATCAATAATCATTAGTGCAGTAATAGTTAGAGTACTAATAGTATTAATTTAATACAAAAGCGCACTAAACCTGCAATTGCTTAGTGCTCTAATAAATTTATATAGAGAGTAAACTTTGTGGTTTTATCGTTTTAAAGCGCTTGGTTTTGGAAGGTCTGCATTATTAATAACGCCTTTAAAAAGTAGGGGGTAACGTCTTAGTCTATTGCCAATATAGTCATCAGCTAAAATTTGCTGGCAAATAAAGTCTATATCTTTGCTTGCTTCAAAAACCCAATCAAAGCGCTCTATAGCCAGTAAAAAACCACGCTTTAAATGAGTTTGAGCACGGTACTGTTCTAAATTGTCTTGAATAATTGAGATTTTGCTTGGATCAGATCTAAGCTCTTCTACTACTTGGTTTATAAAAGTAGTATTGAGCTTACTGGTAGGGCGGTGTCTGCGTTTTCGTGGGTGCATTAGCTCTCGTTTGCAATGTTATATAATTTTTTCAAAAAGTCGTCTTTATGCTTTTCATGTTCGTAGTCAAGGTGGTAAGTATTATGAAAACCAAAGCGCAGTTCAACGCCGCTACCTTGTAGGTATACTGTGTAGCCATCTACGTCTGAATAAGCAGTAACACCTTGATAATGCTTGCCTTCATCAGTCATTTCACCTTTTTGAATTATACGTTCATACACGGCTAAAATCTGTTTATTGTCGAGTTCGTTTTTCATGTCTTATACCTTTTATTTGATAACTCATACGATACAGATATGAGGGTCGATCATCTTAAAAACAATAGCTAAAAAAGTGTGATATTGCTTTGTAATTTAGCTTTTTTAAATTATGCTCAAAACTCATTTATTGTTGAGCTTACACCATGATAGACAAGGCGTTACTACTAAAAACTCGTGAGTTATCGGATCAATTAATTGCATTGCAAACGCCTATTAGGATACTTGATGCTATTAATTGGGATAAACAAACTAAAGAAGAGTTTTTTAGACAGAAATGTCAAAAAAACCCACTTATCGATCGTGCATACTATCAACAGCGCGACCTTGGTTTTGTACCTAGCGAGTTACGCCAAGCGTTTTCTACTTTGCACCGTAACATTATTAACCAACTGGGGCAGTTAAATCCGATTGCTCAATATATGGGAAAAATGTGCACTGAGTATAAAACGGTATTAAGTATGCTTGAATATCGAGGTACGCCAGAATTTCATGACTTATCGGTGGAGTTATTTGGTCACCCTAAAGACTTATTCCATGCCGGTGAGCCCTCACTCTCTGAGCTAGCTAATATGCTAGATAAACCGCTGCAAAATTTACTAATAGCCGACATACTGCCTGACGACCCTAAAAATATTGATGCTGTTGATGCTGTACATATTTTGTCTGAGCAAGTAAACGCTAGTATGGCAGGTATAAACGTAGAGGTAATGCTTAGCGATGGTATTGTCAGTGATGCAGCCGCCGGTGCTAATAATATTAAGCTTAATCAAGATGTTAAATTTTCTCAGCGTGAACTTGATATATTGGAAGTTCATGAAGGGTGGATACACGTAGGTACCACTCAAAATGGTTTAGCACAGCCGTATTTAACATGTTTAAGTAAAGGCACGCCTAGCTCCACTATTACCCAAGAAGGCTTAGCGGTATTAACCGAAATTATTACATTAAAATCGACTCCGAGACGTTTATCTAAATTAGTGAATCGTATTCAAGCGGTTACAAAGGTAATAGATGGCGCTGAGTTTGTAGACATTTACCGTGACTATGTCGCGCAAGGTTTATCAAAAGATGACAGTTACACACTCGCGCAGCGTGTATTTAGAGGCAGTACGCCAACAGGTCTGCCTTTTACAAAAGACATTGCCTACATTAAAGGCTTTGTACTGGTATATAACTTAATTCGCGTAGCAATACAGCTAGGTCGAATCGATAGGCTTCCTTTATTACTCGTAGGTAAAATATCGATAGATGATTTTAGGTTAATATCGCAGCTTCATGATTTAGGTGTAATAGAGAGCCCACAATTTGTGCCACCACACTTTAAAGACTTACGTGGTTTGGCAACGTGGTTGAGCTTTGGCCGCTTTATTGGCGACTTATCGTTTGAAAAGTTAGAAAACGATTATAAACCGTTATTTTTATAATTAATCAACATAACTACCGACATAAAAAAAGCCCATAACGGGCTTTTAAAATAAAGTACTTTAGGTTTTATTATCGAGCGTTGGTGCTTTCAAATATTTTGTCAGCTGAGGCTGCAACAAAACCTGTATAAAGCTCGCCGTCTGCTTTAGGGTAACGAATAGCAAACTCATAAAAACAGCTAGGAATGCTCATATCACCGTCACTAAAGGTAACAGAGTATTCATCAGCAAGTGTTGACGATTGCTCTAGTAACACCTCTGGTGAGCCTTTGACCTCGCCGCCTGACGTGTTAAGCGAAAAGCCAGCGTCTTTCAGGGCTTGGTTAACATCATGAATGTTATCAAACTTAGCAAGCGTATTAATGTTTACGGTAAAGTGATTGGCACGGTAACCCCACGCCGACATCCACGCCGCATATTCGCTTTCAGCTAGCAGTTGTTTGTAAGTATCGGTGCTTACTTGCCAATGCGTGCCTGAATACAAAAAGTTATCAGCAGTTACTGCGCTTTCGTCAATTTGGCTTACCATGTCAGTTACGATGGCTTGTAACTCTGGCGAGCATTTTTCGACTAACAGCTCAGAGATAAACACTTTTGGCTGATTAGGGTCGCTATGCTCGTAGTGCTTTGCGTAAAGTTTTTTAGCTTCAAAGTGGTACTCACCACACTCTTTGTAACCAATCGCAAGAAAGTGAGCTGCGAGTTTTTCAAGACCCACTTTTTCAATATTAAATGTACGCAGCGCAATATGATCGTTAATGATGTCATCTTTTTGCGTTGACCCTAAAAGGTCATGAATTTTGTCTGCCGATGGAGTTACGTTTAAGTAATTTTTCCAAAGGTTATTAAATAATGTATTTACATCAGTATGCATGTTAAGTCCTTAAATTTAAAATTTGGTTTTATTACTTATTCAATTATTAAGCCCGGCGCTAGGGTTTGCGGTAAGCTCACTTTGTCTGACTCAACAGATGCTACAGGGTATGCGCAATAATCGGCGGCATAATAGGCACTGGCTCTGTGATTACCACTGGCGCCAATACCGCCAAATGGAGCTGCACTTGAGGCACCCGTAATAGGGCGGTTCCAGTTAACAATACCGGCACGGATGCGCTTTAAAAAGTGAGTGTAGTCATCTTCGTTATCAGCCAATAAACCTGCAGATAAACCAAAGCTTGTGTTATTGGCTTCAATGATTGCGCTGTCAAAGTCATCAAAGCGATACACTTTAATTAGCGGTCCAAAATGTTCTTCATCTGGCATGTCGGTAATGTTTGTTACATCAATAATGCCTGGACTTACAAAGCCTGTGCCTGATTTTAATTGCTTAAGTTCAACAAGGATTTGCGCGCCTTTTGAGACTAATTCACTTTGCGCGGCAACCATACCCAGTGCTGCTTTTTCGCTTATCATCGCACCCATAAAAGGCTGCTCTGTAGCAAAGCTGTCGTCTACAACTATATTTTTAGTTGCGCTTATTAGCTTTTCTAAAATAGCATCGCCGTTGGCTGATTTTTCAATAAATAAGCGGCGTGCACACGTACAGCGCTGACCTGAGGTAATAAAGCCTGATTGAATAATATCGTGCACAGCAGCGCTTACATCACTCACATCTTTTACAATCAGTGTATTATTACCGCCCATTTCAAGCGCTAAAATCTTACCGGGGTGTCCAGCAAACTGTTTATGTAGTAAGTGACCTGTGTTTGAGCTACCGGTAAAAAACAAGCCATCTATATCTTTATGAGAGGCAAGTGCTTTACCTGTTTCAATTTCACCTTGCACAAGGTTAATAACACCCGCTGGTAAGCCCGCTTTTAGCCAAAGTGAGAGGGTAAATTCTGCCACGTGCGGAGTAAGCTCTGATGGCTTAAATACCACTGTGTTGCCAGCTAGAATTGCAGGAACAATATGTCCGTTTGGTAAATGCCCAGGAAAGTTATACGGGCCAAAAATAGCCACAACGCCATGCGGTTTGTGTCTAATAAACGCTTTAGCACCGGGCATTGGGTTTTCGGTTGTACCGGTACGCTCATGGTAGGCTTTTACAGATATAGCTACTTTACCTGTCATTGCGCCTACTTCGGTGCGGGTTTCCCATAATGGCTTTCCTGTTTCGCGTGCAATTATGGTCGCAAATTCTTCGCTGTGTTCTTTTAATTGTGCTGCGAAGCTTTCAAGAATGACTATACGCTCTTCAAGTGGTTTGTCTGCCCATTGTAATTGCGCAGCTCTGGCTGCTTTTATAGCCGAATCTACTTGCTGGGCGTTTGCGCCATTACCTTGCCATACCACATCGCCATTACTTGGATTGATTGACTCAAATACTGGGCCAAGGCCTGTATGCCACTGGTTATTAATTAGGTGTGTATTCATAAATTATTTACAGGCGGAAAAATCGCGCTGCGTCTCCTTGGCTTAAATTAAGCGCCTTAGCCACATCTTGGCTAATGACGAGAGTATGTTTTGCATGATTGTAATGTGCGTCTTTGGTAAATGTTGCTCTAAAGCCACTTACGCCTTGATTACATACAGCCAGCGTATCTGAGCTATTTTGTGATATGTGATCAAGCTCACCAATAGTAATAGGGCAAACTTGAGAGTCACGAATGCTGCGAATATTACCAAGCTTTGCTTCAACCGTTGGGCCTGCGTCAAATAAGTCAACGTAGCCTCTGTGCTCAAAACCTTCTTTTTCTAATAATTTTAGCGCAGGTTTTGTTTTTTCATGCACATGCCCAATAACAGCTTGGGCTTTTTTGCTAAGCAAGTTCACATAAATAGGGTACTTAGGCATTAACTCGCTAATAAATACTTTATCGCCTAAGCCCACTAAGTGATCCGCTTCTGGAAATTCGATACTAAAAAAGTGCTCTTGCAGCCATTGCCAAAAAGGAGAGTGGCCGTCTTCGTCGCTAACACCGCGCATTTCTGCGATAACAGTATCGGCAAAACGCTCGCTATGCTGAGCCATAAACAAAAAGCGTGAACGCGATAAAAATCGACCCGTTAGGCCTTTACGACTATTTTCGCGCAAAAATAATGTGCATATTTCAGAGCAGCCTGTGTAGTCGTTACACATGCTTAAAATATCAACGGTGTTATATACATTTAAAGTAGGTGAGTGGTGTACTGTTTTACCTAAATGATAATGATATAAAGGCACCGATAAACCTACCGCAGCTTCTATAGCGGTTGTACCAATAACGTCACCTGTTTCACTGTCTTCTAAAACAAATAAATAGCTTTCATCAAGTGGCTGGTTAATGTTTTTGGCAAAGCTTTTTTCAGCACGTTCAATTTTTTCTTTAAGCTGTGCATCGTCCACAGGCAAAGAGGTAAACCCATGGCCTGACTCAATTGCTATTTGTTTAAGCGCTTCAAAATCATTGGCAGTAATAGGACGTAATACTTGCATTTATTGCTTGCTCCAATAGCACGCCAGTAGGCGTGCTAATTTAAACTATATTAACCGTTTACTACATCGCTAACCGCTTTTTCAAAGCGCGCTAAGCCTTCTTTAATATCTTCAAACGGAATAACTAAAGACGGTGTAAAGCGAATTACATTCATGCCAGCTACAAGGTTCATTAAACCATTATTAGCACTGGCTACTAAAAAGTCGCGTGCGCGGCCTTCAAATTTGTCATTTAGTACTGCGCCAATTAATAAGCCTTTACCACGTACTTCGCTAAATACGTTGTATTTTTCATTAATTGCGTTTAATCCGTCACGGAATAATTGCTCGCGCTCTTTAACACCGTTTAGTACGTCTGGTGTATTTACTGTATCAAATGCCGCTTCGGCTACAGCACAAGCAAGTGCGTTTCCGCCATAAGTAGAACCGTGAGTACCAATTTTTAAATGCTCAGCAATAGGTGTACGAGTGATCATAGCGCCAATTGGAAAACCACCACCCAATGCTTTTGCCGTTGTTAAAATGTCAGGAACAACTCCTAAACCTTCATAAGCGTATAAATCGCCTGTGCGACCAACACCCGTTTGTACTTCATCAAAAATAAGTAACGCGTTATGTTTAGTACAAAGTTCACGTACTTTTTTAGCAAAGTCATCTGTTGGTGAAATAATACCGCCTTCACCTTGTAATGGTTCCATCATAACAGCACATGTTTTATCGCTGATCAGCGCTTCAAATGCCGCTATATCGTTAAAATCACAATGTACTATGTCAGCAGGTTTTGGACCAAAGCCATCTGAATAAGCAGCTTGCCCGCCCACAGTGACTGTGAAAAATGTTCGACCATGGAAACCTTTATTAAATGCAATAATTTGCGTTTTTTCAGCGCCATATACGTCCAGTGCATAGCGACGCGCTAGCTTAAGGGCTGCTTCGTTTGCTTCTGCGCCTGAGTTTGCAAAGTAAACTTTATCAGCGAATGTTGCTTCAACCATTTTTTGAGCTAAACGAAGTGCTGGCTCATTAGTCATAACATTCGATAAATGCCAAATTTTTTCGCCTTGCTCTTTTAATGCTTTAACTAATGCAGGATGACAGTGACCCAAACAGTTAACGGCAATACCACCAGCAAAATCGATAAACTCGTTATCATTTTGATCCCAAACGCGTGAACCTTCACCACGAACTGGAATGATTGCTGATGGATTATAGTTTGGTACCATTACGTCGTTAAATAAGTCTCTTGTTACTTGCATTTTTACACCTAAATTTAATGGGCTTAGATAAAAGATTAGTTGCTAACTCAAAGAAGAATATAGCCTTTATTCTTCAGCAAACACGTTATTATTTCTTGTAAAGGTCATTATCGAAGGTTAGCTATTAAAATTGCAGTGCTATTTTGTGAAAAATGATTAAAATAAAAGACAAAATAACGAAGAAAATAACCATTATGATAACTCCACAAGATGAAAAGCTACTTTCTGTACTAAAAACAAACGCTAGAGCGAGTATTTCTGATCTTGCTCGCATGCTTGACTTATCTCGTTCAACGGTACAAAGCCGTATGCTCAAACTAGAAGAAACGGGTGTAATTAAAGGCTATAGCGTTGATTATGGTGACGACTACCTCAGTAAAATGGTATCAGCTCATGTGTCTATAAAAGTAAGGCAAAAATTAACAACTAAAACAAATATCGAGCTTAAGCAAATTGATGCAATTTCGCAGCTTTACGCGATAAGTGGTGAGTTTGATTTAATTGCTGTAGTACAGGCTCAAAATTTAGAGCAGCTTAGCCATTTACTAGACGATATAGGAAATCTGGATGGAGTAGAGCGCACAACATCTTCTGTAATTTTAGAAACTAAATTTAAGCGTTAATCGCCATTTAAGCCCTGAGTTGTTTAATACTGTTTATATATTGGAAATGACTATAAACATTACTAAATAACGTGTAGTAAATAGTTTATAAATTCTTGATTTATTTATCTTGCGTGCTAAAATTAAAATTAGTTGGTAATTGCGTTTTTAGTAATTATATGACAAGGATTTATTTACTACTTACATGGATGTCATAGGTAGGTACTTAAGAAAAATATTAAGTACAGCCTTAAAAATTTGGCTCTACCCCATACTGAAATACTCCTGTTTTTCGATCGCGTTTGGGGTGTGCCCTAGCTGTATTTTTCCTCAGAAAGTCAAATGCTGCATTAACTGCATTTAACAATCCTTTCCTATGCTTCCTAATAATCGCTGTTAATATGCCAATCCACCAAACACCCGTTGTTTTTGCTACTGTCATTGTAGAC